>NZ_JBXMTI010000024.1:0-11898 GCF_057083605.1 Candidatus Villigracilis sp.
TGTAAGCATCTGATACAATCCAAGTCAGTAATAACAGTACAGAAAGAGACGTCTTGATTAAGGTGAAAAAATTCAGGCAGTTAATGCCTTATTAGGAAGATATAATGTCTACAAATGGGAATGAGAATCACGTAAAAGTATTGATCTTAGGTTCGGGGCCTGCGGGGTTGGCTGCGGCGTTATATGCCGCGCGCGCAGAGTTGGCTCCTGTGGTGCTGACAGGGATGCAGTTGGGTGGTCAGGCCGCGCTGACGCATACCATTGAAAACTATCCTGGTTTCCCCACTGGCGTGGGCGGCGCTGAGTTGGGTGAGTTGTTCCAAAAACAGGCAGAGAATTTTGGTGCAAAGGTCGAATTTGATATGGCGCATGAGGTCGATTTTTCTCAACGCCCATACAAGGTGATGACAGATGGCGCCGAATACAAAGCGGACACTGTGATCGTCACCACAGGTGCGAGTCCGAATCATTTGAATGTCCCTGGCGAAGTGGAATTGACCGGGCGGGGCGTTTCGTATTGTGCGACCTGCGATGGCTGGTTCTTCAAAGAGAAGAAAGTTGTGATCGTGGGCGGCGGTGACTCGGCGGTTGAGGAGGGACTCTTCATCACACGCTACGCTTCCAGTGTGACCGTGATCCATCGCCGTGACGAATTGCGCGCCAGCCCCATCTTGCAGCACCGCGCCAAAGAACACCCCAAGATGAACTTCATTTGGGATACGGTGGTCACTGAAGTTTTAGGTTCGGATAAACTTGAAGCTCTGAGACTAAAGAATGTAAAGACTGGTGATGAAACCATCTTTGAAACAGATGGCTTGTTTATATTTATCGGTCACACACCGAATACACAGATGTTCAAAGACAAACTGGAAATGAGCGGCCTCGGCTACATCAAAGTTAACGATAAGATGGAAACGAATGTCCCCGGTGTGTATGCGGCTGGAGAGGCAGCGGATCCGCACTTCAGGCAGGTGGTCACCTCGGCGGGCATGGGGTCCGCGGCTGCCATCCAGGCGACCAGGTTCCTCGAAGCGGAATCAGGTTAGAGATTAAGAATGAAGCGAGTGAAGGACTCCTTTACCAAATCGGTAAGCGGAGTCCTTCTTTTTGTCCCTACAATCAAGTTTGTGTGTTCAAAAATGTGACATTTTGTACTTTGGGGCTGTGATACTTTCGGATAGAATTACCCAAAAATAATGGCGTCTGACGCCAATAAAATTTTTGGAGGAACCATGAAGAAAATCTCTATTATCGGCGCAGGCAATACGGGTGCAACCGCGGCCCATTGGCTGGCCGAACGTGAACTCGCCAACATCGTTCTACTGGATGTGGTGGAGGGCATGCCTCAGGGAAAAAGCCTAGATCTGCTTGAGGCGATGCCGATTATTGGTAAGGATACACATGTGCTGGGTACGAATGATTATGCCGATACAAAGAATTCGGACATCATCGTGATTACGGCTGGTATTGCTCGCAAGCCCGGTATGAGTCGCGATGACTTGCTCAAGACGAATGCGGACATTGTGGGCAAGGCTGCAATGGAAACTTTGAAACACTCGCCGAATGCAATCTTCATTGTGTTGACCAATCCGCTGGATACGATGGCTTATCTCACCATGAAGATGACCAAGCTGCCGCGCGAGCGTGTCGTCGGCCAGGCTGGCATTTTAGACTCGGCCCGTATGCGCGCTTTTGTTGCAATGGAAGCAGGTGTGAGCGTTGAAAATGTTAATTGTTATGTACTGGGCGGACACGGCGATGAAATGGTTCCTCTTACAAGACATTCCAATATAGCTGGCATTTCGTTACGTGATTATTTCCCAGCCGACAAACTCGAAGCGATTGTCAACCGCACCCGCAAGGGCGGCGGTGAGATCGTGAACCTGTTGAAGACTGGTTCCGCCTATTACGCACCTTCGATGGCTTGCGTGCAAATGGCGGAGGCGATCTTGAAAGATAAAAAGTTGATCGTGCCATGCGCCGCCTATATGAATGGCGAATATGGCTTGAAGGACATGTACTTTGGTGTTCCCGTCATGCTCGGTGCGGGCGGTATGGAAAAGATCATCGAATACAAGTTCGATGCCGATGAGAAAGCCATGTTTGAAAAGTCTGCTGCGTCGGTGAAAGAGACTCATGAGGCGTTGAAGAGTTTGGTTACATTCTAATGTCGTTGCGAGGGCGCTCTTTGCCCGAAGCAATCTTCGACACTGTATGAGAGATTGCTTCGTCAGGAAGATCACCCTCCTCGCAATGACGTAATTTTGATTTGGAGGAACAAATGATCTTGTACGAAAAAATATCAGCTCAATTGCCTTCGTGGCGTGAGCGCATCAAGGCTCTGGCGAAGGAACATGCTGAAGTAAAAGTGGATGATGTCACCATCGGTCAGATCGTCGGTGGGATGCGCGATATCAAATCCCTGCTTTCCGATGTCTCATTCGTTGACCCTGCTCATGGAATTCTATTCCGCGGGTTGACCATCCCTGAATTGCTCAAGGCTTTGCCCAAAGCGCGCGGCGGCAAGATGCCTTTAGTGGGTGGCTTGTATTATCTGTTGATGATCGGCGCAGTGCCGACCAAGGAACAAGCCCAGGAAGTGGAAGCCGAGTGGGCCAAGCGCGCCATCGTCCCTGATTATGTTTTCAAAATGCTCAAAACCATGCCGAAAGAGACTCACCCCATGACTCTCTTCTCGCAGGCTGTACTTGCGCTGCAAAATGGCTCGGTCTTCGCGTCAAAATATCACACGATGAAGAAGGATGTTTATTGGGAAGCGGCGCTGGAAGACAGCCTCGACCTGACCGCGAAACTGCCAGTCATTGCCGCATATATTTACCGCATGAAATATTTCGGTGAATCGGCAAAGCCAAAATACAACCCCAAGATGGATTACGGCGCAAACTTTGCCAGGATGATGAAGGTCTCTGATAAGAAGGGCTATGCTGAACTTGCCCGTCTGTACTTCATTTTGCATAGCGATCATGAAGCTGGAAATGTCTCTGCCCATGCCATGCACCTCGTCGGGTCTGCTCTCTCCGACCCATACCTTTCCTTCTCCGCCTCGCTTAACGGTCTTGCTGGACCTTTACATGGTCTGGCAAATCAGGAGTGTCTTGGCTGGTTGCTTGAAGTGCACAAGAAATTCGGTGGCGTCCCTTCGCGCGATGATCTCTATAAATTCGCATGGGACACGCTCAATGGCGGGCATGTCATCCCTGGCTATGGTCATGCAGTGCTGCGTGTGCCCGATCCGCGTTACATGGCGCAAATGGAATTTGCCAAGAAGCGCTTCCCGGAGGATGAATTGATCCGCCTGGCCGACCTGGTCTTTGACGTAGTTCCTGCCGTTCTCAAGGAACAAGGCAAAGCCAAGAACCCCGCCCCGAATGTGGATGCCATCAGTGGTACGTTACAGTATTACTATGGTGTGCGTGAATTTGATTTCTACACCGTGTTATTTGGCGTAGGCCGCGCCCTCGGTGTGACAGCTAATTACGTATGGGCACGTGCCCTGGGTCAACCGATTGAACGCCCCAAGTCGTTGACCACGAAAATGTTGGAAGATATTGTAGCGAACAACCAAACTCAACCTGAGCTTCAAGCCCATCCTGTATAAGCAGAAAACACAACTCCCGAAGGTTTTCCTTCGGGAGTTGTTCATTTAATCACCATCTGTTTTCTTGTGTGTTTCGTCTGCAACCTCGAACTTGACCAGCCTCACAATGCGGGCTTTGGCTCTCACATACCAGGGGACGATCTGCTTTGCATGTTCAATATTTTCAGCATCCACAATTGCCCAGCCTATGTGTTCGTTGTCTTTACAGCCCCATTCAAACTGATGCAAATATCCCGCTGCGTGGAGATCTTGCACGACCTGGTCGCAACTTTCAGCCGGGTGCGGTGATTCGATCATAAAGCGTTCCATATCATCTCCTTCATAACTGTAAACGATTTGTAGATTATAGAGCTTTTAGCATTGGTTTTCAATACCAATTTTTATTGCGAGGCGAGCCTGTCAACCAGGAAGGCGAAATCCAAAGCATTTTCTTTCAGGTAGTCATATCGTCCGCTGGCGCCGGCGTGACCTGCGCTAAAGTTAGTTTGAAGCAAGGCGAGGTTGACTCCTTTTTTGACATCCCTTAACCTTGCCAAAAATTTGGCAGGTTCCCAATATGCTACACGCGGATCGTTGAAGCCTGTGGTAAGAAGCAGGTGCGGATATTCAACAGGCTGGATATTGTCATATGGGGAGTAGGAGAGCATGTATTCAAAAATATCACTGCTTTCATCAGGGTTGCCCCATTGATCATATTCCAGTGTGGTCAGAGGAATGGACGGGTCGCTCATACTGGTGATCACATCCAGAAACGGCACTTTGCAGATAACCACCTTGAACAAGTCAGGTCGCATGATCATACTTGCGCCGACCAGTAGTCCGCCCGCGGAGCTGCCGATGATGGCGAGTTTGTCGGGCGAGGTGAAACCTTCCCTGACCAGATGCTCTGCACAGGCAATGAAATCGGTAAAGGAATTTTTCTTGTGGAAGAGTTTGCCTTCATCGTACCAATACCGCCCCATCTCGATCCCGCCGCGGATATGCCCGATTGCAAACACGAATCCGCGATCCAGGATGCTGATGATGTTGGAATTAAAATGTGCTTCACTGGATGAACCGTACGCGCCATACCCATAGAGCACACGGGGTTCTTCCCATTTTTCTGCAAATCTTTTCTGTAGGCAATCGAGATGGGTATCTGTTTTCCATCTGCTGCAGGTGCAAAAATGAATTCAGTAACGTATTGAGTCTTGTCAAATCCGCTGGGGATCTGGTCCACTTTCAACGTTTCCCATTCGCCTGTATCCATGTTTATGAGTGCAGTGGTATATGGGGTGGTAAGGGACGAGTACCTGATGCGCACGAACCTGGTCTTGAATTCAAGGTTGTGTTCGACCATAACATCATAAGTTGGGTCGGGGAAGTTTATTTGTATGGCCTGGTTGAGATCATCTATTCTACAAATGCGCAGACGTTTAAGCCCATCCTTGCGCTCGTGCAGAACGATGTGGCCCTCGAACATGTCAATATATTCAAGCAAGACGTCTTCACGGTGCGGGATGATATCCTGCCAGTTTTCCATGCCAGGTGCCGAGATGGGCGTTCTAACCAGTTTATAGTTGGGGGCATCCTTGTTCGTGATGATGTAGAAGAAATCGCCATGATGAGCAGCATAATACTCAAGTTCATTTTGGCGGGGTTGGACCACTTTGAGTTCTGCGTCAGGCCGTTCGGTTGAAATGAAGTGCATTTCCTGTGAGACTGTATTGTAGTGATAGAGCATCACGCATTCCCTGCTGCGTGATTTGTGCAGCAAGAGTGAGAACGTATCGTCTGTTTCATGGAATAAGAGTGTATCCTGCGCTGGGTCTGCGCCGAGTGTGTGGCGCAAGAGTTTATAGGCGCGGTGATATTCATCCAGAGTTAAATAATAAAATGTCTGGCTGTCATTTGCCCATTCCACGCCGATATGAAAATAAACACTGCCGTACGTCCTTTGGATTGTTTCAGGGAATAATTTTCCATTGATCAGGTCTTTGATGTAGATCGTATAAACTTCCGCGCCTTCCAGGTCAACGGAATAGGCAAGTTTCGTCTGGTCTGGGCTGATGCTGAATGCGCTTACACTGCAAAATTCATTGCCTTCGGCCAGCATGTTCTGGTCGA
Organism: Candidatus Villigracilis sp.; assembly: GCF_057083605.1. Lineage (NCBI taxonomy): Bacteria > Bacillati > Chloroflexota > Anaerolineae > Anaerolineales > Candidatus Villigracilaceae > Candidatus Villigracilis > Candidatus Villigracilis sp. The sequence goes on from NZ_JBXMTI010000024.1 coordinate 5,726, forward strand.
TCAGGATTTCTTCGGTTGCATCCAGTGATTCTTTTTTACGACAATAAATAGGATATTGTTTGTCTGCTTCAGTTCGTGTGTAATAAAAATAGTCACCAAATTTTTCTGGCACGCTGCTATCCACTTCCTGCAGGCGTCCTTTCATTTCCTGAAAAAGCATTTCCTGAAGCGCTTTGATGTGCGTTAGTTCATTCTCCAAATATTCATTTTCCGCCTGTAAATATTGAACGACTTCAGGGTTGTCGCGTTCGCGCATCCAATAATATTCATCGTTGCGGGTGATGCCGTGCTGGGTGAGTTTAAATTCTCGTTTGGGTGGGATTGGGTATGAGGTCATGCTGATCCTATAAAAGTGGTGGAAGATATTTTTCGTGCAGGCTCGCCAGGTGATGTTCCACATGGCCGACCATCATGTAGATTAACGCGCGGACGCTCACAGCCGCCCCGGAAGCCGTTCCAACTCTACGGGTCGACTCTTCGCTGATGTTCTTGATCGCCAAAATATTTGCGCGGCGCAGGAATTCAAATTCGCTGATCAGGTCATCGAGCGTGTAATTGTCAAAGCCAGCCTCGCGGACGTAGTCTTCCTGCTCAAAGCCCGGGAGTGGAGTCAGGTCATTGCGTGAGATGCGCAGTAATCGGTACGAAAAGACGCGTTCCACGTCGTTGAGGTGTCCGACCACTTCTTTGATAGACCATTCCGCAGGCCCGGGTTTGAAGCGGGCTTGTTCATCGGTAAGATGCCCAAGCGCGACTTTGATATCGACGATCTGTTGAGGCAGATGTTTCAACACATCCTTTTGTCCTGCACGCTGGATGTAGTCTGCGTAAAAGGGTGCGTATTCTTCGGGCGCAGGGGAAAGCAGAGTTAATGTCATTAGTTATATCCTCAGGATTTTTTGAGAGATTGTTTAATAGACATTATCGGAATTAATCCGTAGATTTACCCATTCGGGTACGATGTTGCCGATTAAAGAATTTCAAAAGAAAAATCTGCGAAAATCCGCGTCATCTGCGGATAATAACCCTGCGGATAACAATCCTGTGGATAAAAAATCGCGATTTGTGCTATTACCGATAAAGTCTAATTTATAACGTGATCAAATTTTTCGGTTTACTTCCTTCCACTTCAAATCCATTTTTCTTCCATTGCGTGATGCCGCCTTCAACTTGAATCAAATTTCGAAACCCGCGCCTGCGCAAGACAGAGATCGCGATCATCGAACGGTTTCCGGTTGAACATTGCACCGCCAGCGGTTTGTCTTTTGGAAAATTTAAATCATCCGATGGAATGCGCCCGCCTTCGATATGTATTGCACCTGGAATGTGCCCATCATTCCACTCCGATAAGTGGCGAACATCCAACAGCGTTACTTCACTTAATCGTTCGCGCAATTCTTTTGCATTCATGGCTGGGATCGTTTCAACGGGATATTCACGCGCCCAGGCTTCAATTCCACCTTCGAGATAACCGACCAGGTTGTCATAGCCGATACGGATGAGTTGCCGCGTCGCTTCAGACCTTTGGTCTGCGGACTCTGCGAGCAGCATGATCCTACTCCCGAACGGGATCACCCAACCTGCCCACACTACAAGCGGCGCATCCACGCGGATGCCATAGGAATTGGGGATGTGCCCGGCTCCGAATGCCTTGTTATGACGCACATCCAAAACTACAACGCCTTCATCCATGAGTGACTTTACTTCCGAAGGACTCAAAGGTTTCAAGATGGGAACGCCGCCCAACAACCTGCCGCCTTTTTGATTGATCTCTCGCATGTACTTGTAATAAGTTGGATAGGATGGCAAGCCCGTCAGTGAGCGCTTGATGAATTCCTCTTCACTCTGCGGCTGTGCCAGCGGATTTGTCTTGCGCTCGCGCCCAATGGTGGTTGTTCTTTCGGATGAAACAGGAGCAACGCAGAATGAGCCTGCACCATGAGTGGGGAAGACATCTACTGTATCAGGCAGCTTGAGCAATTTATGGTGAATGGTGTGATAAAGCTGGCTTGCAAGGGGACGAGTCATCTCGTTGTTGAGCAAATCTGTCCGCGCCGCGCCACCGACGATCAATGCTCCGCCGCTGAATATTGCAGAGGGTGTTTTGCTTTCGGGTTCAACAAGCAGGAATGATATATGTTCGGGGGTGTGTCCGGGCGTTGTTATCACGTGGAGCTGGAACGCGCCGAGGTCGATTATAGAATCTTCGGTGAGCGGGCTGTGTTCGAAGGCAGCATGTGCTTCTGCGCTTGCGCCTATGCTTGCGCCTGTTTGATGCGCGATCTCAAGATTGCCAGAGACAAAGTCTGCATGCAGGTGGGTGTCAAGGACATGCGTCAGCGTAAGCCCCAGCTTGGAAGCGGCATCCAGGTATCGGTCCACGTCACGAAGCGGGTCTATCAATATCCCCTTTTTTGTTTCATGTGAACCGATCAAATAAGCCGAGTTGCCCAATCCAGTATCAATAAAAGGCTTAATAAAATAGTCTGACATGCAGGAATTATACTGTGTTTGAGATATTTGCTTTTGAGTGTCGAACAACCCATCCGCATCCGCAATATCTCATAAAAGTGAAACAGCCTCCAAATTTCTGGAGGCTGTTTTGGAAAATTGAATTTATAACTACGCTGCAAGCTTGACGACTTCGTTCAGGAAAGTCACATCGGGCATGCCCGTGACTCCCGCGCGTTTGGTAGCATCACGGAACTCCTGCGACTGGAACATCTGGCGGGCTTTCTCTTCATTTTCATATTCTCCAAGGATCACAACCTCGTTCGGGTTGGCGGAGGTGCTAAAAGCATGGACTCCCTTCGAACCAAAGCTCTTGCGGAGTTCGGCTGCTTCTTCAAAGACTGGCTTCCATTTTGCAAGATCCTCAACGGTAAGTCGGACGAGTACGTAAGTCATGGCTTCTCCTTTCACTAATAAGAATGTACTTTGATACTATAACCCTGTTTTGGTGCGATGGGTTCTGCGAATCGACCTGACCAAATCGTCGTATAATTGTGATGGATATCAGGAAGCATTTCGATCATTTATGCATGCAATCATTTTTAAAAGCTGTATTGCCAACTGGCAGTATTGAAGAATCAGACGTGTTGCTCCATCAATGCGCCAAAATAAAAAAGGAGGATCTTGGAACATGAACGATGAACTCACAAACTTTGTCATTAAGGAGTTAGGAAAACATCACAATCGGAATGAGATCATACGAGCCGTATGTGAACGAGGCGGCCTGAATTGGTCTGAAGCGGAACGATTTATAAAAGATGTCGAAGGACAGCATGGACGCACAATTACTGCCCGCCAAAGCCCGTTTCTCGTTTTCTTGAGTTTGGGGATCGCCATTATGGGGATCGTGCTTTTCGTCAACAATGGAATGTTTTTTGTTAGTTTTTTCCAGGCCGATACTTTGGAGAAAGCCCTGGAACTGCAAAGCGCTTATTACAGAGCCGCTGGCTTGCTAACTGGAATTGGCATGCTCATCGGAGGAATAATTGGGATTTGGCAGACCGCTGTGTCTTTTTTGAAAGAATAATAGGCGGTTAAAAATTCTCGATGTTTGTGAAGCGAAGAATCTCGTGGCAACAAAATCGATAGCATGATTTGGAAGAAACAAAAAATAAAGCTGTAATGGAAGAAAGATATTAATCAAAACTCCCAGTCTATAGACTGGGAGTTTTGATTAATGCATTTTTGCCAAATTGGCCAGCTTCACGGAATGCTTTTGTAGCTCTGTTTTCAATTCATCTGGTTCTCTGACAACGAAATCAAAAGAGAAGATGGATATCTGCCGCGCCAGCCAATCCAGATCTTCCACGCTGCCGCGCATGATCACTCCGTCTTTATCTGCTTCGAGAACACCAAGCACATCGAAGACTTCTTTTTGCGCGGTGACAATGTCTGTTTTGAGCAGCAATTCGAAAGCGTATTTTCGAGGCAAAGTAGCGACAGCTTGCATCATATGCGCCAGCGGATCGAAACCTTCGGGGCGGTCAAAATGCGTATCGACTTCTTTTACCTGCGTAATGCGATCCAGTCGAAAAGAGCGCAAGTCATTTCGCAGATGACAGTATCCAACCACGTACCATTTATGCAAGTAATAAGTCAGCCCGTATGGGTCGAAATCACGTTCGGTGTCATCACCTTGATTGGGATGATATTGAATATGTACGCGTTGCTGTAATTGTGCGGCGCTGCTTATTGCGCTGAGTATCACTTCACTGGGCGGTGGGGATGCAGCTGTACTCTGGTCAAGCGTGATCGTTTCAGTCAATGCCCGCACGCGGCTTTTTAAATCGAGCGGCATCACACGTTCCAGTTTGGCTAATGCACTTTCAACAGCACGGTCGGTATCGGCGAGGTTGAGGCGTCGGGCGGAAATTAATCCGACGGTTAAAGCCAAAGCCTCTTCGTTGGTGAACATCATCGGCGGGAGTTTGAATCCAGCAGATAACACATACGCACCATTACGGCCACGCTCGGCTTCAATAGGAATGCCGAGATCTTGCAGCATGATGATATAACGCCGCAGGGTGCGGATGTTCACTTCGAGTCGTTGCGCCAACTCCGAGCCTGACATGCGTCCATGAGCTTGCAGCAGCGCCAGTACGGCCAGCACACGCGTGGTGGGATGATACATAATCGGCGAGTATACACTAACCCTACATTGCTCCATCGGGGGCTGCCCTAAAGGCTGCTTCGCGAAGCCCCCGATGAAGCGGAAGCGGATTATGCTTTCCCCGTTAATCGCGAACGCAAGGTGGGGGATAGCCTCAATACTTCTGGTTTTCTTTTGAGTCGACGTTTCAGCGACTTTGAAATTTCATCTTTCCAGATTTTTGATTGGGCAAGCTCGGCAATATGATGTTCATATTCAGTTTGATCTTGAAAGCCCGCGAACCAAACGAAAACATATTCGCCCTCGCGGACTGGCAAGGCAGGGAAAGTATTTGGGCTGTCCTCGGTTACAAAATAGGCGAGGATTTTTGCGCCAGCATCCATCAGTACGGGCTGAATCGTGTTTTCAAAGTAGCTGATGAAATTGGAATTTGCGGGCGCACCAAAATAATAGATCGTGACTGTTACAAACCCATCGCGTGTTGCTGTACTGCCCGGAGGTAGACGATGCTCATTTTCGAGCGAGAATCCAGAGGTCGGGTGAGCGAGACGCAGTAAGAGGACGTTGTCCGAATCAATCATAGTGGCGTTGGCCACGTCGCGATGTGCCTTCCAAACGGGTCCGCCATAAAATGCTGCGAGCGATTGCGCGCGGGCGGACATGTCGTTGAACCCGCGCAGCCAGACAAATTGATCTGGGTCATCAAGATTGCGAAATTGCCCAATGACTTGAATGCCGACAGCTTCTTGAGTCTCCACAAATTCGCGGTCAAAGAGCTCAATCAAATCATCCCGTCTGCCCGGGTGAAGTGTGTACTGTCGGAGTTCGACGATGGGGGAATAGGTTGATCCGCTCATACCCGCTCGAAGGTATTCATCCAATTGACTTCCCAGGTTTTTCCGCCATCAATTGAAAAAGCCTGCTCCCATTGAGCGGAGTTCGCCGTGATCTTCGACCATGTAAAGCGGCAGAAGATATGCTGGCCCTCGAAGACTTCTTGCGAATAAAACTCGCCAATGCCATCCTTGAATTTACCAACCACAGGGACATCCAAGGTTCCGCTCATGCCCGCTGCCCAATAGATGCTCCATTCCTTTGACTTCACATCAAAGAGCCGTAATGTGTAGCCGTGGGTGGGGCCAGTTTCCCTGTTCATGATCACTTCATCACAATGAGCTAGTCCATTTAGTAGTTTTTTGCCGACTGCTGTGCCTTCGAACTCCTCCCATTCTGTGGAGCCTTTCAAGCGCTCCTTCAGGCGTCGGTGGCGCATGATCCAGTTCCCAACCAGGAAATCAAAATCGTTCCGTCCATCATTTTCTGTTTGCATTGTTTACTCCTTATAAAGTGTTTTGAACTACACTTTTAGTGTAAGGAGTAATCAGGACAGGATCGTTCCTAATTTTTATTTGAATGTGCCAACGAGTTCTTGAATCCTCTCAAATGCATTGACTCTATCGTTTCTCTGTTGCATCCTGGTTTCCTGGTCAAACAAGGACCAGCCTTCATTGTCAGCCAGCACCATGACTTTTAAGAGCGGAAGCAGGCTTGG
>NZ_JBXMTI010000025.1:0-7715 GCF_057083605.1 Candidatus Villigracilis sp.
CCGTCTTTATGTATTTCAGGCGGTAAATCTATCGCAACCTCCTTTCTTATTCCTTGCATCATCATACAACAAACAAAAGCGGTTTACATTAAAAAAACTTGTCTATTTTGTAAACAAACATCGAATCAACTTTGTTTTCGTGTAACCCAATATTTGATCTCTTTATGAATTGGATATAACGGCAGAAAATTTGCGCCATAACCTTTGCCTGCATATTCCGTCATGATCTCGCGAACGCGGCGCAGATGGTTGCGATCCATGCCTAATGGAATGGATAAAAGTTCTTCGAGCAATGGGCTGAGCGGCTTGCCAGTCATCTTTTTGTATGCACGAAACTCGATCTGCCAGGCCTCCATTTCACCATAAATGGAAAGGGCCGTGAACAAGCCTTGTTTTAGGTGCGTTACTTCATGGATAAACAAAGACCAGGCACGAGGTTTTTCCAAGGCTGCATCAGGTGTGTAATGGACCTCGTTCAAATAGAAACTGCGGGCGAGCGTGCAAAATGCCCCCACACTTTTTCTTGCACGTTTTATGCCTACCCGCGTTTTGTGTGCACGCGCATAATCCACTGCTTCCCGCCCCTCGTCAGAAGACAGGGTCACCTTCTCGAAATATTTTTCAAGCCATTCAGTATTTTCCATAACTATTTCAGAGAGCTGTCAATAATATTTCTCAATTCTGTTACCAGAGGCTCAAAGCCAGAGTCAGGCAGGCTGGTGTCATTGAATTGCACTGCGAAATTATTATCGTTTATCTGGAATTCAATGTCGTAAACAAAACAGTCGGCGCAAATGTTCCTCTCAATTTGTTTTCCTGCTAAATCTTCTGCAGAGGAAACAAGTTCATTTAATCTCTGCTGCTTATCCGCCGAAAGTTTTCCTGTAACAGTTTGATTTGCCCGTTCATCTGTAACAGTATATTCGCCATCTGATTTGATTTCAATTGTGCGCAGCAAGCCCATGATGCCGCCCGATTGAGTCATCTGAATCGTCCAATCATTTTCAACTGCGGGCAGTGTTGCAGTAGCTAAAGGCGTTTCAACTTGAGCTTGCGAACACCCTGCGATCAACAGGGCTGTAAAGATCAGGGGAATAATTCGATACACTCTCTCTCCTTTCTTATGATAAAGCATAGCAAGAAATCATGGCAAATGCAACAGTTTTCCGCGCCAATCATGATAGTTCCTGACGGCACAATGCGGTAGAATTTGCTGAGAGGTATTATGAGACAAGTAGCTATTCTTGGAGTTGGTCAAACAAAAGTAGATGAGCAGTGGGATAAATCCCTGCGCGAAATTGGTGGAGAAGCCGCCTTTGCCGCCATGCAGGATGCAGGTGTTGAAACAGTGGATTCGCTTTTTATCGGCAATATGCTTTCGCCAATGGTCAGTGGGCAGAATCAGCTTGGAGCCTTTTTTTCAGATTGGATTGGGCTGTGGAAGCAGGAAGCAGTTAAGATCGAAGCGGCCTGCGGATCAGGAGCAGCGGCGTTTCGCTCCGCGCTGATGGCTGTTGCCTCCGGCGACGTCGAGTCTGCACTGGTAGTAGGCGTCGAAAAAATGACGGATAAAGCCGGGCGTGATGTCACCGCAGCCTTAGCTACCGCCGCCGATACCGACTATGAAGGCGAGCAGGGAATTTCCTTCGTGGGCCTAAACGCGCTCATCATGCGCAGATACATGCATGAATACGGTTGGAAACACGAAGACTTTGCCCCATTTTCAATTAATGCACATGCGAATGCGGTGCATAACCCTTATGCGCGCCTGCATGAAAAAATAAGCACAGAGAAATTTGAAAGATCAGCCATGATCGCTACGCCAATCAATTTATTGGATGCCTCGCCAGTTGGTGACGGGGCGGCGGCGGCGGTGATTGTCCCAGCCGATAAGGTGATGCGCAAGCCGCGCATCCTTGTTGCTGCCTCTGCCGCGGCAACGGACACGATTGCCGTTCACTCGCGCAAGGATCCGCTGTTCTTGCAGGCGGCATATTTATCTTCCAAACGTGCTTATGAAATGGCAGGTGTAATCCCCCAGGATATTGATGTATTTGAGATCCACGATGCCTTCTCGATCATGGCGGCACTTTCCCTCGAGGCGAGCGGATTTGCCGAAAGAGGCCAGGGAGTAAGGTTAGGCCTCGATAACGAGATCAGCCCACAGGGCCGTGTGCCCGTCTGCACTCGCGGCGGATTAAAAGCCCGGGGCCACCCAGTCGGCGCGACGGGAATGTATCAAATTGTGGAGGTAGTCCAGCAGTTGCGGGGGGAGTGCGGCCAAACCCAGGTGGACGACGCGAAGATCGGTATGACGCAAAATATCGGCGGCTCAGGAGCCACAATACTGACACATATCCTTCAAAACAGTACTTAAAAGGCTTGATTCTTCATAATTATTGCAATATACTGAGGCAACCTATCGAATCTGAAAGGAGGTTCCGATGGCAGGCGAACGTCGAAAATTAGGGCGGAAGAATTTTACCTATTATATGCGCGTATTTGACGAGATGACTGGAAAACTCATCGGCCAGCTTGTTGATATTAGCACGGGCGGGTTTAAGGTGGAAAGCCCTCAGCCGATCCCCGTCAATGTAAATATCAAACTTCGCATCGATCAAATGGGGGAGCTCTCGAATAAAAGCTATCTAACATTTATTGCAATTGCAAAGTGGTGCCAGCGCGATCCGTACGATTTGAGCATGTACAATGTTGGCTTCCAGATCGTGGAAATGAGCCCAGGAGATTATGATATTTTTCTCCAAATGTTCAACAAGTATGGAATGCAGAAAAGCGCGCACCAGAAGAATAATTCCGATTATTTATGGCGTTAACTTGTAATACACTGATGAATGCCCCGTTCAATTGAATGTGAATGGGGCATTTTTTTATTTGTGTATTTGATGAACGGGCAAAGATTGGGCAGGCTCTAGCGGCTATCCTCGGCGGCGTTTTCCGAGTAAATCCTGCGCCGAGGACGGCGCAGAAAGCAAGCTGAGTGGAAAGATTGGTGTAGATTAGCGAGGATTAGCGGACTATTTTTTGAGTAAGTGAAAGTCCTGACTGATAAAGACATAGAAACGTGTAAAATAAAAATATGAAAAAATTCCTGCGCTGGCTGATTCATACCGTCTTTAAACTAATTGCAAAAATAGAACCGTGCGGGTATGAGAACCTGCCTGAAAAAGGCGGATTTGTGATTGCAGTGAACCATCTTGGTTTTTTGGATACCCCGCTTGCCTATTACGCCCTGGATAACTGGGATCTCTTCATTCCTGTTGCAGAAAAATGGGAGAAAAATCCTCTTTGGCGCTGGCTGGGAAAATACCTCAACCTGATATTTATCGACCGCTTCAACCCTGATCTGCGAGCCATGCGTGAAATGATAAAACGCATGGAGGAGGGGCAGACCCTCATCATCGCCCCTGAAGGTACTCGTGCACGGGATGAAAAGATGGCACAAGGCAAACCTGGTGTGGCTTACCTCGCATCCAAAATGGGATGGCAGATCGTGCCAATTGCGATCTCTGGAACCGAGGATCGTATCGTCAAAGACAACCTGAAACACTTTCGGCGGACGGCCATATATCTGACTTCATCAAAACCATTCAGACTTCCACCATTTCCCAAAGAGAACCGCGAAGAAGTGCTGCAACAATATACAGACGAGATCATGTGCCGCATTGCTGTGATGTTACCTGAGATGAATCGCGGGTATTATGCGGATCATCCAAGGTTGAGGGAATTATTGAACGACGGTGAATAATAATAGGCTTTATCGGTAATATCGCGAATCGTCGATTTTTTTCCACAGGATTATTTCTGATAATGTCTAACGCCCTCTTTATAACGACGTATCAATAATTGTTGTTACAATACGCTCATGAAATTTAGAATCTTACGTGCCATTATCCGTTTTATTATGAAACTCATCGCCGACGTGGAATTGGTTGGCAGGGAAAATGTTCCTGAAGGAAATTTTCTGGCCGCTTCCAATCATTTGGGCCGCCTGGATACAGCTGTCTTGTTGTGTGTGATAGATCGTGAAGACATCATTATCGCTGTCGCCGAAAAATATAGGGATCATTTTCTATTCGGCGCGATTGGCCGCTCGGTGAATGCGATCTGGCTCAATCGTTTTGAAGCGGATTTTGCCGCCCTGCGCGAGATTTTAGTACGGATGAAAAAAGGCGGGTTGATGGTGATTGCCCCGGAAGGTACCCGCTCAAAAACCGCTTCCATGCAACAAGGGAAAATGGGTGCCGCATTTCTTGCAAGCAAAAGCGGATATCCAGTTCTACCCGTTGCGCTGACAGGCACAGAAGATGCTGGTGTGATCGCAAATCTCAAAAGATTTCGCAAGTCAAAAATCAAAGTGGTGGCGGGCGAGCCGTTTTTGATCGAAATTCCCAGAGGCAAAGGGCGTGAAGAAGCCATGCAGCAGGCCACCGATGAGATCATGTGCCGAATAGCGGCGATGCTGCCAGAAAGCTATCGGGGATATTATGCGGGACATCCGAGGCTGAAGGAGTTGTTGGGGAAAGGTTCATAGGTACAGAAGTTCAGATGTTCAAAAAGAAGGTTTATAAGGAGGATGCATGGAAGGAAAGGTTGAACGCAGTGATAAAGGGTTTCGTAAATTAATTGTATGGCAAAAGGCGCATCAATTGGCTTTGCTTGTTTATAGCTTTACTGATAAATTCCCTAAAAGCGAGATTTATGGATTGACCTCCCAATTGCGCCGTGCAGCATCGTCGGTGCCTGCAAATATTGCTGAGGGTTATGGGTATGGCAAAAGAGGTCAGACCGCCAGGTATGTTGATATTGCTCAAGGCTCATTATCTGAAGTTGAATATTTTCTTATTCTTTCACTCGACTTGAGTTACATTGTCCAGCAAGAATACGATCAAGCCGAATCTCTGCGTGCAGAAACTGGCTACCTACTATATCGTCTTGAACAAAGCCTTAAGAAGCCGACATAGCCCTTTGCGCCTCTGCCTCTTTTGACCATCTGAACCTCAGCACTTATTAACAGAACTTACACCCTCGCTTCTCTGCCTCGACGATGGCCTGGTCGCTGGACCAAAAGAAGTTTTCCTCGCCGATGGTTTCCACGAGACCTCCGCGCTCCATCATGTTGCGTGCATTATCGTGGATACCCGCGAACATGAGTATGCCGCCCTGTTGATGCAGACGTTCATGCAATTTGTGGATTGCTTCAAGACCAGCCGTGTCGATTAACGATACGCCGCGCATGGAGAGGATCAGCGCGTGAGTTTCATTTAGGTTTGCAAACGATTCGTTGAACTGACCTACCGCCGCGAAGAAGAGGGGACCTGTCAAGAACGCCACGCGTACATGCCTGCATTTGCCCGCAGTCTCGATTCCCTTTTGTTTGAGTCTTTCAATATCAATTTCCTGAACATTTATATCCATGCTGGCGATCTTGTTTAGAAAGACCGCGCCTGCAAGGACTGAACCGATCAGGATGGCCTGAGTCAAATCCAGTGTGATGGTTGCGAGCATGGTAATGGTGAAGGCGATCATATCTGTTTTGAAGCGCTTGCCAAAGGTGAATTTGATGGCACCCCATTCGTTCATGCGCACGGCAGTGACCATCAACACGCCAGCCAATGCCGCAAGCGGAATACGCGCCATAAAGCCAGCGAGCAGGAACATCGAGAGCAACAATCCAATGGCGTGGATGATGCTTACCATGCGTGTCTGTCCACCTGATTTGATGCCCACACTGGAACGGGCAATGGCAGCTGTGGCAGGGACTCCCCCGAAGAACGGGATGAGCATGTTGCCCACGCCCTGTGCGATCAACTCCTGATTGGCCTGCAGACGGATACCCGTCATATTGGAAGCTACTGCGCCGCATAATAATGACTCGACAGCACCGAGCGCAGTGATGGTGAGGGTGGGCGCGATGAACTCAGAGAAATTTGACCAGGGGATGTTGGCGAGGCTGAGGTGGTCAGCCAGGAACAAGGTCTGGGGGATGGCTCCGATCATTGCGGCCGACCAACCCAAAATCCAATTAAGAAGTGTGGCGAGGATGATGCCCAGCAGCGAAGCGGGGAAGCGCGCATTCCATTTCGTCGGCCACAATAGCATAGTCCCAATCACGACGAGACCAAGGATCAACGATTGGACATTGGGAATGAATCCGCCGTTGAAATATCCAAGTAATTTTTGCGCGGCGGTTTCAGTAGCTGCGGTTTTGATGCCCAACAAATTGTCAATCTGACCGATGAAGATGATGAGAGCAATGCCCGAGGTGAAGCCGCTGATGACGGGCGCGGGAATGAAGGCGATGAAGCGGCCGAGGCGCAGGATGCCGATGATCAACAGCAGCAAACCCGAAAGGAAGCCTGCGATCCAGATGCCTTGAAGCCCATAGCGTGTGACGAGTACGATCAGCACCGCAGACATGGCACCCGTTGGCCCTGAGATCTGGTATGGTGCGCCAGCCAGCAGACCCATGATGAGGCCTGCGAGAATGGCAGTGACCAAGCCCGCTGCGGCGCTTGCGCCCGATGCGACACCGAATGCAAGCGCAAGGGGCAAGGCAACTGCGGCAACGGTGAGACCCGCCAGCAAATCCTGTTGGAATTTGGCAGGCGAATAGTTTGAGAACTCGTCCTTGTAGAGACGAGTCAATGAACGACGTGGCATATATTTGATTCTCCGTACAGAAAAATTTTTTATCCAAAGGCTCGGTGCTCCCCCAAGGCGTCCTTTGGTTAGTGGTGAGATTTTATCATAAGAAACAACATCAAAATCACAAATTGAAACCACATATATTTTGCATTCACCTTACTGCCTTGCAAGATAATGTGCCAACATTGGCGTTTCTTTTATTTTTACGATTTCTAGCAATATTTTCACTACATGTGGGCCAACTTTTCTCAATGATGGGTAATAATCATAAGAGGTTGTTCGTAATTTAGTTGGATGTGCCAACATCTTATTGAAAATCCAACAAGGACTATTCTTCACATCAGCTTTTCCATAAATAGACTCTAACTCATTAATCAAATGTTTTCCTTTCTCAGACTCGCACCAGTCAGGTAACAAATCCTTTAGCTTGATATCATCATTTCTATGCCCCTTGGAAATCAATAAGTCAATCATAATGCGAGTATGCAAAACCATACTCTCTATAAGAACATTATCAATTATCTTGGCTTTCACATCTTTGGAAACAGTTTTTAAAGACTCGTAAATAGATCTTGTTTCAAAATACATTTGGACCTCATAATCGAATACTTGCCAAAGATCTTTGTTTGACTTATCCATAATTCATTACCATCCTTGAGACCTAAAATATAATCAATCAATTAGATTAAATATCACAATCGGAATATGGCGGGATGTCATCTTCTGATATTCCAAATAGGGAGGATGTTTCTTGGTGACGTAGTCCCACAGGCGCGTGTATCCCTCTCCCTCCGCGAAACTTGCGTTGACCTTGATCGTTTGCCCCTTCACTTCAATGCTGGCTTGTGGTTGTTTTTGTAAATTGAAATACCAGTCGGCGTGATTGTCTTTCCCCCAGTTGGATTCGACGATTAGATATTTCCCCTCGTGGAAAAAATAAGCAATCGGAATACTGCGCGGCTGGCCTGATTTTCGTCCAATCGTGTGCAGGATCAGGATGGTTTGTGTGCCAAGCTGCGAGCCGATCCGTCCGCGTGTGGTGCGGATCA
>NZ_JBXMTI010000026.1:0-63458 GCF_057083605.1 Candidatus Villigracilis sp.
AACCCAGTATGTATAAGGAGTACGGTATGGTGTGGGGGCTTGCTGAAATAATACCGAAGAGATTTGATTTATTTTATCAACCTCTCTTTGTGCAGATTGAGATCCAATTAGGCTACTTAAATCATGCACACAATGTTTTCTCGCTGCTTCCCATGATTCTAAAGAAGGATATGGTGGTTCTGCAATTCCCTGCTTCTGAAGTTCGGCAAGGTATTCTTTTTGCAATTTTGCTAATACCGAAATAGCAGCGTCAGACATTTTGTTATTCCTTTCCAAAAGAAACTCAAACCCAGCTACTGATGGCAATAGACAACCAGCTCCTGAACGCACATTCGATTTTAATTGCTTTTGAAGCAGTATAGCACCGTTTTTAGTGAAGACTGCTGAGGCGAAGAAAAAACTTCATGGTTAGAATCAACCATCGGCTGAGAATGAAGCGTAGCACTTCATCCAAAACTATTTACTATTCACCAACTCCCACAACCGATTCGAATTCAGCGGGATTTCCAGAATCTCAAAATCCACATCGTGCAACGCATCCTCCAACGCCTGCGCGAACAACGGACCGACGGGGATCGCGCCCGCTTCGCCCGCGCCTTTCACACCCATCGGGTTAAGCGGCGAAAGCGTTTCGCCATGTCCCGTTTCGATGCGCGGCACGTCCAGGCTCGTGGGCAGGTGATAATCCATGAACGTGCCATTGAGCAGTTGCCCGTTTTCGTCGTAGGCGAGCCGCTCGTAAAACGCGTTGCCAATGCCCTGCGCCACGCCGCCATGGATCTGCCCATCGAGGATCAGCGGATTGATGACCTTGCCGCAATCGTGCACGACGAGATATTTTTGGATGTGGATCTGCAGAGTCTCGGGATTGACCTCCACAATCATGGCGTGGATGCCGCTGGCAGTGGCGCCTCTTTCTGGACCGAAATAGCTGGTCGCTTCCAAACCAGGCTCGGTGCCAGGCTTGACAGCGCCGCGCATCGGATTCGCCTTGCCCGCGAGTTCACCCAGCGAAATGGACATGCGCGGCAGGTCCTGCACTTTGACCATGCCATCGGCGAGTTCGAGTTCATCTTCGGGCGCGTTGAAATGTTCGGAGGCGAGTTTGAGAATTTTCTTGCGCACAACTTTCGCGGCTTCGTTGATGGCATTGCCTGCGACGACCGCGCCGCGGCTGGCAAACGTCCCTGCACCCCAATAGAATTGGTCAGTGTCGCCTGTGAC
Organism: Candidatus Villigracilis sp.; assembly: GCF_057083605.1. Lineage (NCBI taxonomy): Bacteria > Bacillati > Chloroflexota > Anaerolineae > Anaerolineales > Candidatus Villigracilaceae > Candidatus Villigracilis > Candidatus Villigracilis sp. Next base: position 1,225 of record NZ_JBXMTI010000026.1, read on the forward strand.
AACATCAATTTTATTGACATCCACGCCGATTTGCTCCGCGACGATTTGCGCAAAACTCGTGAAGTGACCTTGTCCCTGTGTGCCAACACCCGTGACGACCGAGACGCGTCCACTGCTCATCACCTGCACCTTCGCACCTTCGTACGGTCCGATGCCTGTGCCTTCCACGTACGCGACGATTCCAATGCCAGCGTGTTTGCCTTCGGCGCGTAGCTTCGGCTGGATCTCGTTGACGAATTTGTGATAGCCGATCTTTTCCAGCGCTTGATCCAACAACGGTTCATAGTTGCCGCTGTCATATACCAGCGGAGCAAAATCCTGATAGATGATCTCGTTGTTGTATGGGAATTGGTCTGGCTGGATAAAGTTGCGTCGGCGGATTTCAGCGCGGTCGATCTTCAATTCTTTCGCGGCTAAATCAAGCAGTCGCTCGATAACAAAGACTCCATGTTGTCTGCCAGCGCCGCGATACGGCGTGACGATGGTCTTGTTGGTGAAGACCGCTGTAAACTCGCTATAGTAATTTTTGATATCGTACAGCCCGAGCACGTTGGCTTGCGAATTGAGCGCCACTGTCAAGCCATAAGGTGCATACGCACCCGTATCATGCAAAAAGATATCATGCACGCCGAGAATATGACCGTCCTTGTCAAGCACGATCTCCGCATCATGGATTTGTCCGCGCTCGTGTGTGGTCGCGACAAAGTTTTCGGCGCGGTCTTCGATCCACTTGACGGGGCGGTTTAACTTCATCGCCGCCCACGGGACGAGCACTTCTTCCTGATAGAACATCATGATCTTCGGACCGAATCCGCCGCCGATGAACGGCGCGATAACGCGGACTTGCCGCTCCGACAACCCAAGCATACCTGCCAATCCGTTTCGGATCACAACCGGAGCCTGCGTGGTGTCCCAGACGGTTAATCTCCCTGCACGCTTATCCCACTCCGCGACGATGCCACGATTCTCGATGGCTGCAGCGCATCCATGCTCGTAAAGAAAACGACGTTTGACAATTAAGGCAGCATTATCCTTTACGGCTTCATAATCGCCTTTTCTTTGAACAACATTTGCGGCGATATTTGAGCCAATCTCTTCGTGAATAAGAGTGCTGTCAGGTTGCAAGGCTTTTTCAAGATCAACGACGGCTTCGAGCGGTTCGTAGTCAATTTGAATATCAGCCAACGCATCTTCAGCGATGTAACGACTCTCTGCGAGCACCATAACAATCGGCTCCCCCGCAAACTTGACCTTGTCCTTTGCGAGTGGAACCTGCGTCTTCTCATTGAAGACAATATTATCCACAGGCGGCGGCGAAACCAGTAACGGACCAGGCTTCCAGTAATCGCCCAAATCGTTTGCCGTGTAAACGGCAACCACGCCTTCGCGTCCCAAGGCTTGCGAAACGTCGATATTATTAATCCGCGCGTGCGCGTATGGACTCCGCACGAAAGCAACGTGGAGCATGTTGGGCAAATCCACATCGTCCACATACAATCCCTGTCCAGTGAGGAGGCGCGGGTCCTCGTTGCGTTTAATCCGTTCGCCGAAATATCGAGTGGTCATTCACACCTCATTTCATGTCGTTGCGAGGAGAGCGATAGCCCGACGAAGCAATCTCCTCGCATAGTAGGGGGTTGCTTCGCAAAGAACGCTCGCAACGACATACTGCCAACTACGCCCAGGCTACCGCGCGACAAAACGCCGCTTCGCCGCCTTTGAACTTCCACGGGAAGACGCCGAGCGTGATGCGTTTGTTGTGTAGTTCTTTCAAGCCAATGTCGCCGCCGAGGTTCTCCACGTGAATGCAATCATGCGGAAATAAGGCGTTGTGCGTCAACTGATAAGCAGAATCAGGGAACAACACATCCATTTGATCTTCACCAAATTTTTCCACTGTCTTCGCGCGGACTTTCTGCCAGTGTTCCAGTCCGCCCTTGCCGAGGAAGCGACCGATGGGCAGGTTCATTGGGTGGTCGGTGGAGATCATGTCCACGCCCCAGATGTGAATCTTCTTTTTGAGCAGCCAGTCGCAAATACTAAAGTGCGGACCTGGGTGACGTTGGATATATCGTTCTTCATCACCTGTTGGGCTGAAGAATGAATACTTATGCCAACCTGTGTGAATGAAGAGAATATCCCCATCTTTTACTTCAACACGCTTTTCAATATCTTCCGGCGTAAACATGCCGAGGTCGTCTAACATGTCGCTCAAGTCCACAATTACGCCTGGCCCGTAACACCACTCAATCGGAATTTGCTCAATTGTCTTGCCACTGGTGACAAAATGCTTGGGTGCATCCAAATGCGTGCCCATGTGATTGGAGGTCATAATATACTGGGCATTCACACCTTGTTCCGATTTCCTTTTGATGTATTTCACTTCAAAAGGCGGGTAAAACGGCCAGAAGGAAGCATCCGCGTTCAGGTCTTGAGACAGATCATAAATTTTGGTCATGGTTTCTCCTCTTTAGATATCATATTTTTCTGCAAATGCAACCAACGCATCTTCGAATATTTTTAATGGCGGTCTTACCAGGCCTGCACCCACTTGACCTACACCTGCGTTCTTATGTGCTATGCCGGTATTGATTCGCGGTGTAATTCCCAACTCAACAACTTTGCGAAGGTCAATGCCTGTTGGTGTGCCTCGAAAATCAAGGACGGGCATGGTAAAAAACTTGCTCTCAGCAAAAGTGATTTCATACATTTCGAGCGTCGCATTTACTGCATCTTTTGGGGTGCCGCCAACGAATGTCACGATTGCGGGGGCGGTCGCCATGGCGAAGCCCCCAATGCCCGCGGTCTCTGTAATCGCACTGTCGCCGATATCAGGATTTGCATCATCTTGAGAGAAACCTGAAAAAAACAATCCAACCGGGATTTCTGCAGATGCGGTGAACCATTGCTTTTCACCCAGTCCGCTCACACGGATTCCAAAGTCTGTGCCATTTCGTGCCATCGTTGTGACAATCGTGCTGCCTTCCACTCCATGCGCGGCATCAGTCATGGCTTTGCAAGCCGCCATGACGGGGTTCAAAACACTCAAGGCGTTATCACCGATGAACTGGAGCACTTCTGATTCCATTACATTATCTTTTACAACTTTTGCAATTAATGGCGAAATCAATTTCAAATACAGCAACGACCCCGCCTTATTGCGATTATGTCCTTCATCGCCCATGTGTAACGCTTCGGCAATTAAAGCACGCAAGTCCAACCCATTTGATTGTGCGAGTGCATCAGCCAACGCTGTCCCAAGTACGTCATTCATCCAATGGAGTTTCTTTAGCACATCATCGCTGTACGCGCCGTAACGCAAAACTTTTCCATACCCTTCATTCAAATTAGAAAATGATTTATTCCCATGCTCGGCGTTTTCAACGGCATAAACTTTCATCGAAGCGGATATGACTCCCGCCATCGGTCCAACCGTGCCGTGATGATGACACGAGTCGAATTCGACCTCGCCTCTTTCCACCATAGAAGTTGCTTCTGTTTCCGATTTGGCGATCCCTTCGAATAACATCGCGCCGATGATCGCTCCCCGCAACGGACCCGACATCCGCGCCCATTCAATGGGTGGACCCGCGTGAAGCAGCAGATTATCTTTCATGCCAGGGATAACATCTCGTGCAGTGGCGACAGCTTTCAAGATGGGCCTTGCTTCCATCATGCGATTGACAGCGGTCTGGTTGGCGGTATCAATGTCCATATTTGTCTCCGTGGTTTATGGGAATTAGAGGATTGGAGAATTCTCTGATCCTCTAATTCTCTTTTTTGCTTTTCATCTTCGCCAGCAAGCTTGCCAGCCTTTCATTCCCACCTGCAGGCGGACGCCACTCCACATGAACGGCTTGCGCTCCCTGTGAGATGAGGCTGTCGTAAAAAGATTCCAGCCCAACATTGATGGCGGCGAGAGGCTGTTTCAATTGTTCAATATTAACAAGTGGAAATTGATTGGACTCATGATGGCTAAACTTCAGACTAATATATTCCACAGCTTCAGTTGCCGTCCGAAATACTACAACGCCTGCTTCTTTCAATTGGTCAATTTGAGATTGAATATTTTGCGGGTCATCATCTGTGCCAATAACCATTGCAACGAGCTCAATATCTTTTCTATTTTTCTGAATCTCTCGAATGGCAGGAACTAACTCGCTCACAGGGTCAGGATGCGAACCTTCGCCGAGAACAAGGTCAAACAGAATCATCCCAACTTCTGAGTCGGCAGCTTCCTGTTTCATGCGGCGGATTCGTAAATCATTATCGATCATCGGATGCAGACGACCAACCATGAAGAACTCATCACCAAGATCAATGATGGTATGGGCTTTACTCTTGAGAGGGTCATCTAAATTCTGAGAATTAGTGATTGGAGAATTGGAATAAATTGGGGATAGTGATGCTTGCAAACCTAGCAGAGTTTCATAGGCCAGCGTCCCGCCAGAGAACAGACCACGAACATAGAGATTGGAGACTGGAGATTTGGAGTCGCTAGTCTCCACGCGAAGCGTCCAATCCTCTAATTTTCTAACCGCAATTTCTGCGGCTTCACTCAAACTAATTGCAAAATGTAGACTGCCGATCTTCCTTGCAGGTGGGGGATAGCCGATGAAATAGATGACAACGGGTTTGCCCGTCCCCTGCGCGGCGGAGATGAGTTGAGTCGCAATATCTGGTGATGGTGGTTTGGAAATAAGAGCAATAACTCTTGTGTCAGGATCGCGCGCCAATAAATTCAATGATTGCTTTGCAGTGATAGCACCAACATCGGACTTCAGGTCGCGTCCACCTGTGCCGATAGCGTGGGACACACCTCCGCCGAGATTGTGGATGTGAGTCGTCACAGCCTGGAGTCCGGTACCCGAAGCACCGACCAGGCCAATCGGTCCGCGCCTGATGCGGTTGGCAAATCCCAGCCCGATACCGTTGATGATCGCTGTTCCACAATCAGGCCCCATCACAAGCAATCCTTTTTCGCGCGCGGTCTTCTTCAATGTGATTTCATCCTCCAAAGAGATGTTGTCACTATAAAGAAAAACATGCTTATCAAGTTCGAGCGCCTCGCGTGCAACGCCTGCTGCGTAACGACCTGGAACTGAGATCAGCACCCAATTTGCCTCAGGTAATTGTTTGACTGCGGCGCTCAAACTGCGCGGGCGGAAGTCGCTTTGAGAATCGGAGGATTTTCGGCGGGTTAGCAGCTCATCTACTTTTCCAATGGCGCCTTCTGCAGAAGAATCATCATTAGCTTTTACAACGATCAACAAATCATCTGGATTGGCAGTAATAGAATCTGGCAATAGGCTGTTTGCTGCGAGCAAGTCACGGTTGGCCTGGGTCGCCATTACGACGCCTGCATCGACCACGCCAGGTAAACCTAACAAACCGCGCTGCAATTGCATGAGGATGACTGAGTCATAATATGTGCCAGCGCGGACGTTCCACTTTGTGACTGTCATTGATGGCTCACAACTTTCTCAAGCTCCGCCGCCCAGAATAGCAAGGATTCATCTTTGTGCCAATTGCCGATGACTTGTAAACCCATCGGCAATCCATCTTGATTTTTTCCCGTTGGCAGATTGATGGCTGGCAAACCTGCTTGAGTCCATGGGAGGTTCATGATTGGATCTCCCGTGCTTTCCAGACCCTTGGGCGCGGGGCCGACTGTGGAAGGGGAAATCCATAGATCGATGTTGTTGTCGATCATGGCTTGTCTGAGTTCAGAGAGAAAATCATCACAGGCAGTAAGGGCGTTTTCCAATTGGTCACCGGTGATCGGTTGACCACGTCGGATCAATTCAGTAAATTTGGATGAATAGAGGTCTTCATATTTTTCAAACCATGCCTTGTGAACGCGCGTGGCCTCAGCCGACATGATGAGATCGTGACGATTGCGTATCTCTTGGAAATCAGCCATGACGGGGATATGCAGCAATTGATAATTTTCGTTTAGCAATTTGCAGACGTTTTCAAAATGGACTCGTCCTTCTTCTAAAACACTTTGTAAATATGGGCCATCGGGAATTGCGAGTACTGGTTTTTTCAACGGCTCAATTGGTTCATCCCAATCCTGATACAAGGCGCGGGCGGCGTGAATTGCGGTTTCCACATCAGGAGTAAAAAACCCAACATGATCGAGTGATGGCGAAAGTGGAATGACCCCTTCGCGTGAAATACGATCATATGTTGGCTTGACTCCGACGACTCCGCAAAAAGACGCGGGGCGGATGATCGAGCCGATGGTTTGAGTCCCCAGCGCTAAGGAACATAATCCCGCTGCAACCGCCGCCGCCGATCCGCTGCTTGAGCCGCCTGGTGTATGTTCGAGGTTATGAGGATTCCGCGTAGGGCCAGGTGAGAAATAGGCAAATTCAGTTGTGACGGTCTTGCCTAAAATCAGCGTGCCAGCATTTTTGAGTCTGGTTACACTTTCCGCTTCTGTTCCTTGGAGTTCATCGGAAGGCAAACGAGAACCCGCTTGAGTGACGAATCCATCCGCGTGAAAAATATCCTTCACGCCTGTTAACATTCCAAACAAAGGTGGATGACTGATCATATCGGGATATTGCGAGACAAGCGCCTCTGCCTCTTTGTGTAAACGCGCAAAGCGATCATCCTCAGGGATGAATGCAAGGATGGAGGCCTCGCGTTCAATAAACCGCGACTCCGCCTGAGCGAGGTATTCAGGAAACGTCAAATCACCAGAACGCAAAGACTCTATTAACCGATAATCAGTCATAATCTCGATTCTCTAATCTCCAATTACCAGGTGGTTTCGATACGCCCCTCCAAATGCGTTCGGGGCTACTCAACCACCATAATATTCAATCTCTAATTTTCCAATTACCAATTACCGCATTTTCTCTGCCGCCAGTAAGACCGCATCCACTATATGCTGGTAACCCGTGCAGCGACATAAGTTCCCTGAGAGTGCATGGCGAATTTCATATTCGGTTGGGTTGGGATTTTGTTTTAAAAATGGAACAAGCGTCATCAAAATGCCTGGAGTGCAGTAGCCACATTGCAAGCCATGTGCTTCCCAAAAGGCTTGCTGAATTGGATGAAGACCATCACCCCTCTCGGTCTCCCCAATATGGGGGGAAGATAAACCTTCGACAGTTGAAATTGCATGACCATCCGCTTGAACAGCAAATATCAAACATGAACGCATCGACTCGCCATCAAACAGAATCGTGCAAGCTCCACAGACACCGTGTTCACAGCCGACGTGAGTGCCTGTGAGTCCAAGTTCGTGCCGCAGAAAATCGCTAAGCAATAAGCGCGGCTCCACTTCGCGTTTGTAGACTTTTTCGTTGACCGTGGTCGTCACAGGGAATGATTGGGTCATTGCAGGGTTTCCTCCGCGCGCTGCATGGCTTGCTTCAATGCTTTCTTCGTCAACACATTTGCCAAATGACGTTGGAATTCTGGTGAGGTGTGCACATTTCCAAAAGGATTGATCTCCGTTTCACTCGCCATTTCTGCGGAAGTTTCAACCAATTTGTCATTCAACTTTTCGCCCACCAAAATTTTAGCGGATTCTTTTGCATCCACTGGCCCATCGCCCGCATTCAAGTAAACCAACTTTGCTTGCTTGCATTTTCCGTTTTCATCCAGAGTTACCAATGCGGCAACACCCATCAAAGCATAATCTCCCGCGCGCGGAGCAACTTCCATGAACGACCAGCCTGTACGTGCTGATATAAATGGCAGTTCGATCTCAACCAGAATTTCGTCAGACGCAAGTGCAGTGGTGAACATGCCCGCAAAAAAATCATGCGCAGCGATCCAGCGTTCACCTGAAACATTTTTTGCTTTCAACCGCGCACTTAATGCCAGCATGAGCACAGGTAACTCGGCGGCTGGGTCGGCGTTGACAATGCTTCCGCCAATCGTGCCACGATTTCGAATTTGTGGATGAGCGATGAATGGAACAGCCTCCTCCAAAAGGGGTGTCTGTTTTTCGATCAATGGATCGATCTCCAAGTGTCTTTCGCGTGTCATTGCTCCAATGCGAATCGTCGACCCCTCTTCGCGAATAAAACTCATCTCCGCAATTCGATTCAGATCAATCAATACATTCGGCTGCACGATGCGAAAATTCATCGCAGGCACGAGGCTTTGCCCGCCCGCCAGCAATTTGGCATCATCGCCGTGCTCGTGTAATAGACTCAATGCTTGGTCGATTGAATCAGGTGCGTGATATTCAAAGGGAGCGGGTTTCATGAAATAAAAATCCTTGAGAATTGGAGGAGTAGAGAATTAGAGATTGGAAACTACTTGCGCTTCTTCTTTACTTTCGAATTGATTCTGTTTCCTGTGACTTTTCACTATCTCAGACATGATCGCCAGCGCGATTTCCTCAGGCGTTTGCGCTCCGATGTCGAGGCCAATTGGTGCATATAAGCGTGACAATTGCGATTCGCTCATGCCATCCTTCAATAGCCTCTCACGTCGTTTTGCATTTGTGGTTTTACTTCCCAACGCGCCCACATAAAATGCGGGGCTAGATAAGGCGATCTTCAACGCGGGGTCATCCAGTTTGGGATCATGTGTAAGCGTTGCAATGGCAGTTGAGCGAGTCGCTTTGATTTGTCTAAACGCTTCCTCGGGCCAGGCTTGAATGAGTTGATCCACATCTGGGAACCGTTCCCTGCTGCCCCATGCCTTGCGTGGGTCAATCACAACCGTCCGATAATTGAGCGCCTTTGCGAGAGAGACCAATGCCACAGCAATATGGACTCCACCAACAACGATCAGCGTGGGTGAGGGCAGGATTGCTTCAAAGAAAACCTCAATCGATTCATTCAACATAATGCGGCGTGATGTTCCTTGTTGCAATGTCTCATTTGCCAAATTTAACACTGTCTCGTCCCATTCGTTGCCATATGTTCCTGTGACTCGGCCATCCTCGCGAATCAAAAGTTCGCGGCCAATGATCTCGTCGGGTCCACGTATGACGGTAGCGATCACTGCTCCTTGTTCATTTTCCATTATCGTTCGTAATTCTTCAAAGAAATTCTTATTAAGCCGATTGACAAAAATATCAATGCTTCCCCCGCAGGCCAGGCCAACCTCCCAGGCTGTTTCATCGGCTACGCCAAAATGCAAAAGCTGAGGCTGTTTCGTTTTCAACGATTCGACCCCAGCCTCGAAGACTGCATTCTCTACACAGCCGCCGCTCACTGAACCAGTTATTTTTCCGTTCAGTGTAAGCGCCATTTTTGAACCCACCTTACGCGGTGACGAGCCCCATGTTTGAATGACGGTTGCAAGCGCAATGGATTCACCGTCCCTTTGCCAGTGATCCACGTCAGCCAGGATATCGCGCATAGTTGTTGTGCCAGCCTCTCGGTCAGGCTGAGGCGCCCTCTTTTTCGATCCGCTTGCGGACTTCTTCGTAGAATACCCCCGCAAGTTTCTGTGAGACCGGCACCATCAAACGGGAGACGAGGCTGGCGAGTTGCCCGGAGACGTTGACGTCTGCTGTCCAATGCACCAGAGTCGAATCGTCTGATCCGTCGCTCAAGGTCATTTCGCTAATTGCATCTGCCGCACTGCCGGTGGCTGTGCCGTGCGCTTTTAGTTTTGCCCGATTGGGTTCATCCAATTCAAGGATTTCGACATCCCCACTGAAACGCGCTTTTACCGAACCCAGCCCCACCGATACCACTCCGCGATAGCGCTTCAGTTCTTCGATGGTTTCGATCTTCTCGACCCCGGGCACACACTGCCCGATCTGGTTGGGGTCGGTTAGAAAGTCCCATACCTTTTTTCGTGGTGCATGAATTGTGACGTCACCTTTTAATAACATTGAATTTCCTTTTCCAGCGGAGATTGTATGAGGTGATGATCAAAAATTTGCAAGTTTGGAGTGTAGCACAGTACGGTCATGGGCGTCAACGGGTGGTCAATGGCCCATGGTACGGAGCCAACTCAAGGCGCGGAAAGGAGGCGGGGATTTATCCAATTGAAGAAAGTCGCGGGAAAGCCACACCCTTGTTCTCGGTGCAGGGTTATTCATTAATATCATGTCTTCAAAAAATACCTTATTGATTGCCAGCCCATTCAACGCCTTGAGTGTTTTTATTTGGAGGTGCATATGGAGTTTTAGGAAATTTTACTGTTCCCGGGCGTTTCAACTTTCATAATTTTAATTGTCAGGAGGAAGATACGAAATGGCTAAACCTAAAGCAACCACTCGCAAGGCTTCAAAGCCCTCCAAGGGTTCAAAGACTCCAAAAACTGCGATGCCCCCGAAAACGATGACAAGTAGTTCCATGACGCCCAGCAGGAGCGTGATGGGGTATCTGCCCAACGATACGCCTCCGATGGGCCAAATGATCTTGCTGGGATTCCAGCACGTTTTGACCATGTTTCCAGCCACAGCATTCGTAGCTGCATTATGCGGGTTTCACGTGGGCACGGTGCTGACTCTCTCCGGTGTGGGCACAGTTGTTGCATTGCTGCTTTCCAAGTGGAGGATCGGCAAGTTCATTCCATTGTTCTACGGTTCCAGTTTTAGTTATATTGCGGCCTATCAAACCATTGCCACAACCATGACTGGAAGCCCGCCCGCATTCGGAACGCCTCTGCCAGACGAGGTTATCAGCACCATTCAAGCTGGCATTGTGGTGACGGGCCTCTTGAACATCGTGATCGGCCTTATCATTCGCGCCGTTGGCAAGCAAAGAATTGATATGGTTCTGCCCCCGATCATCACTGGCTCGGTAGCTGCGATCATCGGCTTCGGCCTGGCCTTTGCAGCTTTGGGTTTGGTGGCGGCAAACTGGGGAGTTGGAATCGTTACCCTGGTCGCGACCATTCTGTTCTCGGTATACCTCCAAAGCAAGGGCTTCCTTGGCATGATCCCGGTGATTCTGGGTGCAATTGTAGGTTATATATTCTCAGCCATCGTTCAACCCGGATCGGTGAGTTTTGCCGCCGTTGCCGCCGCGCCATTGTTTGCGGTTCCACACTTTACCCTCCCCACCTTCAGCGGAGCTTTGGTAGGCACTGCCATCTTCAGTGTGGCGATCATGGCGATTGCGACTATCCCTGAATCCACCGCGCACCTTTATCAGATCAGCTTATACGTTGATCGTTTTGCAGAGGACATGGGCCGCGAAAAATATGACCTGGATGAAAACATCGGTTTCAACCTGGTTCTGGATGGCGTGGATGACACCATGAAGGGTTTGTTCGGTGCTACGGCGGGCACAAATTATGGTGAGAACAACTCGCTGATGGCTATCACCAGAAATTATTCCGGGCCTGCTCTGATTGCAGCCGGTGTAATTGCGGTGCTGCTTGGCTTCGTGGGTAAACTGGCTGGGCTGATGCAAACCGTTCCATTGGCTGTCAGTGGTGGTTTGGCAATTTACCTCTTTGGCGCAATCGGGATGCAGGGCATCGCGCTGATGCAGGAGCATAAGGTCAGCATGTTCGACCCGCGTAACCTGGCTGTGGGCGCTACCATTATGGTGGTTGGCATCGGCGGTAACATCGGATACGCCAATGGCCTCCTGCCAATCCCATTCCTGCAGGGAATTTTCCCCAGCGGCTTGCCTGCTATCGCGACGGCTGCGGTGTTGGGTATTCTGCTCAACGCGGTTTTTCTGATCTTTAGACCACCCATGGCCGAGACAGAAGTGCTTGATACAGCACTGGCTGCGGCGGACGATTAATCGTATCAGTAGTACTTCACGAACATGTAGTAACGACTAAGCCCTGTGGGTTAGTCGTTCACCCAATAGCGACTTTAGTCGCCACTACGAATCCCGTTGGAGATTTTACGAATCAAAAGCACCTCCTGTATTTACTCACAGGAGGTGCTTTTGAATTCAGTTGGGTTTATTTGATAACTTTAAAGAACATATCCACCACTCGCGGATCAAAATGCCTGCCAGATTGCTCGCGGATGTAAGCCAGCGCTTTATCATTCGACCATGCAGGGCGGTAGGGACGGTCCGATGTTAGCGCATCCCAAACATCCACAATGGCGAAGATGCGGGCGGCGAGAGGGATTTCATTTTCTTTTAAACCACGCGGATAGCCTGAGCCATCCCATTTTTCGTGATGGCAATAGGGGATTTCGATGGCACTGTGCAGATAATCAACGGGATAAAGCATATCGTAGGCATATTGCGGATGCATACGCATGATATCCCACTCTTCATTGGTGAGGCTTTGCGGCTTTTGTAAAATGGAATCTGGAATGCCGAGTTTGCCCATGTCGTGCAATAGAGAACCACGACGGATATGAAGCAATTCCTCGTCTTTGATGCCAAATTCCTTTGCCAATTGAACTGTTAGATCAGTCACACGGCGGCTGTGGCCTTCGGTCTCTTTATCGCGCAAGTCCATGGCGTGAGACCAACCCTCGATGGTGGCTTCATAAGCAGCTAAAAGTTGAGCGTGCGCCTCCTGAAGTTTCGCACGTTCCTCGACCAGTTTGTGATAGCGGTTCAGGCGTGTGATGCCAAGCAGACGGGCACGTAATTCAAAACGGTCAAATGGTTTCGAGATGAAATCATCTGCACCGGCTTTCAAGGCGGTCAACATCGATTCGCGGTCATCCAATGCTGTAAGCACAATGATGGAAATTTCCGCTACCTGGGGGTCGTTACGTATCCGCTCGCAGACTTCAAAACCGGTCATGCCTGGCATCATGATATCCAGCAGGATCACATCCGGCATAAGAATTTTTGCTTTTTCAATAGCCTGCAAACCACTCTCTGCCATTTCGAGATTGTAGCCTTCCCCTTCCAACACGGATAGAAGTGTTTCGCGGCCTGCATATTCATCATCAACGATTAAAACTGTACTGCTCATCAGATTACTCCTTGGGGGAAAGCCATTCTTCTTATGGGGCTTACGTGGAATGATTTTTGTCCGCTAATCTACGCCAATCCGCGCGAATTTAAAAAGATTAGTGCAGATTTGTGTAGATTAGCGGATACATGAAAGGTTTTCGTAAGTCCTGCTTAACTATCCATTCTTATCCACGCAGCAATTCTTGCATATACGTAGAAACACCCATTCAGCCTGCGGGACACACTCCCGTGTTATGGATCCTGGTCTACCAGGTGATATTTGACCGCCAAACGCACCAGCCCTGCAAGATTACGGACGTTCAATTTTTCCATCAAGTTGGCGCGGTGTTTTTCGACTGTTTTCTCGCTGATGAACAGCATCTTTGCGATTTCGCCGCTGGTATGTTCCTCGGCGATCAATTGCAGAATTTCCTTCTCGCGCGGGGAGAGGCTGGACAGCGGGTCGTTATCCTGTGAAACGGAGCGCGGGTTGATAGCGCTTTCGATGACGATCTCTGAAATGGGATTGCTCAAATAGGTTTCTCCGTTCGCCACCGCGCGGACTGCCCAGAGCAATTCATCGCTGACGGAGGATTTTAGAACGTAGCCCTTCACGCCATATTGAAGTGCCTGGTGCACAAAGCCCTCATCGGCATACATCGAGAGCAGCAGGATGTTGGTGGGGAGCTTCAGATTGCGTATGTTTTCGGAAGCCTGAATGCCGTTCATACGCGGCATCATAATATCCATGATCAGCACATCCGGCTTGAGTGACTGTGTCATTTCGATGGCTTCCTGCCCGTTGGAGGCTTCGCCCATTACGTGGATATCTCCCGCTTTTTCCAGCAGGGCACGAATGCCTGCCCGCACCATGAGATGGTCTTCGGCGATCAGTACACGTATCATGTGGAAGCCTCTGCTTTATGATTATTGTTATTGTTCGTCAACGGAAATTGCGCCGTGAGGACAGTGCCTCGCTGCGCGCTGGACCTGATGTTGAGTTTACCTCCTGCAATGGTCAGCCTTTCACGCAAGCCCGCCAGGCCGATGCCGTTGGATTGCATTGTTCCTTCCGTGATCCCATGCCCGTTATCCTGAATGATCAGGTTGATCATATTATCTTCCACGCTCAAGCTGACCCAGGCCTGGCTGGCCTGTGAGTGCTTGATGATATTGGTGAGGGCTTCCTGTAAAACACGATAGAGTGTGAGGTTATATGTATCCGAAAGAGCGGGCAGGGAGGGGTCCGTTTCGAAGGTGATCGGCAACTGCGTGCGACGGGTGAATTCAGTGCAATAGGTTTGCATAGCCATCTTCAAACCCAGGGCATCCAGCACGGGTGGACGCAGGTCTTGTGCGAGCCTGCGGATTTTTACAGATATTTCAAATGTTTGTTCGTAGAGGGCTTGCAGGCGTTCAAACAACGCGGCAACCGGTATGGATAGATCATCCTGCAAGTTGCGCAGGGCAAGCATATGCGTGGTTAAGGCCTGTCCCATGTCATCGTGCAGTTCGCGCGAGATACGCTGACGTTCCTGCTCCTGGGCTTCGAAAATGCGTTCCGCCATGGCGCGCAAGTTTTCGCGCTGTTCCACCAAAGTATGGTAGCGGTTCAAGCGAGTAATGGTACGCGCGCGCGCCACGAGTTCATGGCGGTCTACCGGTTTGGTGAGGAAATCATCTGCACCGGATTCGATCCCACGCAGCAGTGAACCGCGGTCATCCAAAGCGGTGAGAATGATGATCGGCACCTCAGCAAATTTCGGCGTGGAGCGGATGCGGCGGCAGACTTCGTAGCCGTTCATGCCGGGCATCATGAGGTCGAGCAGGATCAAATCAGGTTGAACCTCCTCCAGTATTTTCAGCGCCTGAAAACCATCCTTTGCCAGTTCAAGCTGATAATCTTCGCCTTCGAGCATGGCAACCGCAGTTTCCCTGGCGGAAGGGTCGTCATCTACGATTAGTATGGTGCTCATGGGAGTTTAGCCTCCTCTTCGCTGGGAAGATATTTTCGAATGGTTTTGACGAGCGCTCTTAAGTTGACCGGCTTGCTGATGTAATCGTTCATGCCTGCCTCGATACAACGATCACGGTCGTTGGGCATGGCAAGGGCGGTGAGGCCAATGATCGGGGTGAATTTGAAATTCGGTTCGTTTCTGAGTGCTCGTGTGGTATCAAAACCATCCATGCGCGGCATCATAATATCCATCAGGATCAGGTTAGGGTGAGCAGCCTTGGCCTGAACAACCCCTTCCACCCCGTCTTGCGCGGTGACTACTTTATACCCGTTACTTTCCAAATAATCCGAGATCATCATGGTTACCTCTTGCGTATCTTCGACCAGCAGGATGATTGGTTTGGCATCATCATTTAACTTCAGCGAATTCAGCTTCCCGGTAACCTTCTTTCTTTCGGCAATGCCAACCGCCAGTGCTGGTTCCCACGGCAGCATAATGGTGAAGCGGCTGCCCTTGCCCGGCTCGCTGGTAACGGTGACACTGCCACCATGCAAGCGCGCCATCTGTGCTACCAGTGTCAGCCCTAAACCAGTGCCTGTTACCTCGCGTGCTAGACCTGAATCCAATTGTACGAAGGGCAGGAACAACTGTGTCATATCCCTTTCGCTGATGCCGATGCCGTTGTCCCAGGCGGTGATGGATACTTTGTTTTCTTCCTGGTTTCCACGAACATCCAAGCCAAGTCTTCCGCCTTCGGGCGTGAACTTTACGGCATTGCTTAACAGGTTGACCATCATTTGTTTGAGGCGGCGCTCATCGGCCCAGATCAACCCCAGACCCTCATCGATCTTAAGCATGACATTCTGGTTCTTTTTCTGCGCCAGTTGTTTGATCATACGCAGGCTAGCCTGACAGACCGAGTTTACGTCCACCTTGGTGATATCCAGGGTGATCTGACCGGCTTCAATCTTGGCCAGATCGAGAATATCGTTAATCAACGAGAGGAGATGATGGCCGCTCTCACCGATGGTGGAAATATATCTGATTTGCTTTTCATTGAGCGGGCCAGCCGTCTGTTCGGCCAGGCTTTCAGATAAACCCAGGATGGCATTCAGTGGTGTGCGCAGTTCGTGGCTCATATTAGCCAGGAACTCATCCTTTACACGCAGGGCGCGTGCCAGGTTCGAGTTGGCGCGGCTTAGGTCGGCTGTGCGTTCTTCCACACGCTGCGCCAATTGGTTGCGTTCATCGGCCAGTGTTATCTCCATTTCTTTGCGCTCGGTGATGTCCCAGGCATAATCTGCGAACCGTTCGGCGATCTCAAGGTCTCGATGCGTATATGGCATCGGCTTATTGCCAATACCCATGGCGGCCACAATTTTTTCGTTACGGATAATGGGGATCACCATTTCGCGCGTGATTATCACGTGACCCTTCGGCACTCCTTTTTTATTCGGCAGGGACTCGTAATCATTTTGGATCACCGAGCCACGCTGACGGAGCGCTTCGGCCCACACCCCGGCCTGATCCACGGCAAGATGCATACCCTCGCTGGGGGCGATGTCGAAGAGCTTGAGCGTCTCCGTGGACCAGGTCTGCAAGCTAGGGGTGGTTTGATCCGCTTCCATAAAATGGAAGAAGCCGATCTCACTGTTGGTCAATTTGCTGACCTCATCAACCGCCCTTTGCATTACCTCTTCCAGCGAATGGTGCGCGGAGTATTCCATTAATTCAAAACGCTTCTCCAGGATCGTCTCTGATCTTTTGCGGTCGGTGACGTCTTTGGCGACAACTGAAACGCCGCGCACGGAAGGATAGGCGTTGATCTCAATAAAACGCCGCTCGTGGCTCAAGGTGAGAAAGGTCTCGAATGTTTTGGGTTGATTCTCTATCAGCACGCTCTCGTAGATCTTTTCGATCTTATCTGTTTCCGCTGACTCGCCGAATATATCGCGCAGTGATTTACCGATGGCAAATTTCGCCGGGACACCCGTTAATGCTTCAGAGGCAATGTTCCAGTGAGAGAAGCACAGGTTGTGATCCAATTCAAAGAAGATATCGGTAATGCTATCTGCCAATTCACGATAATGTATCTCGCTGGCGCGCAATGCCCTTTCGATATCTATGCGTTCGGAAATATCGGTACTGGTTAAGATCACACGCCCAAAATCGGGACTCCCATCCTTGCTTGGAATGAAAATGCGTTGAATGCCGGTAATCTGGCCGCCATCCAATCTTCGGCTGGACATTTCAAAGCCGAATGAAGTAAAGCCATTCCAGATCGTGTTCAGCTCATTGATCATTTCCCGCTGTACAGTGGGTTCCCTCAATAAATTATGCACTTGGCCAATCAACTCTTCTTTGCTGGATGCGCCATTCAGCCCCAGGGCAGCCTGGTTCACATTTAGAACGCGGATCAGCCCGACCCCATATTTCAATTCTTCGGGGTTTTTCTTCAGGAATTCTTCCAGGTTTGTTACGCCTCGCGTTCTTAATCCTTTCATCCACGTGTCTACTTCAGAAAAATCCTCCAGCCAGGTGGCAATGGGAGAGTTCTCGAACAAGTCTAAATAGCTTTCCTGACTCTTTCGGAGTTCCTGCTCCATGCGCTTGCGTTCTATTAATTCCTGCTGGGTGGATTGATAAAGTCGCGCATTTTCAAAGGCGATGGCAGCCTGGTTTGCCAGCGTAGCCAGCAAACGCTGATCCTGCGCGGTGAGTGCGTTGGCCTTTTCGCTTTCCACGCTGATGACGCCGATGACGCGCTCGCCAATTCGGATCGGCATATATAAGCCGGATTGAATGTCTTCATGTGTATCCACGTATTGCGGCAGTGACCTCACATCTCCGCTACGGATTGGCAGGCCGGTCTGAGCCACCCAGCCGCTCATGCCCTGTCCTACGCGGTTGATGCGGGAGGTGAAGTTTCTTTCGGCTTCGGCCCGGTCTTCCTCTTTTAGACCTGGCAGGTTAAAGGCCACCAACTCCAATTCGTCGCTATCTTCCTTTCGCAGGCGAATGGTGACGTGATGCCAGGAGAGATAGCGTGCAAAGGTTTCCATGATCCTTTCGCCGATCTCGCGCGGTTCCAACAGTTGACCAATGGCCAGCCCGTTTTCGTACACGGCTTCCAGTTCAGTGATCTGCCGCGCGATCTCTTTTTCGGCTTGTTTGCGCTCGGTAATATCCTGGATCTGCGAAACAAAATACTGGAGATTTCCCTGGTTATCCTTTACCGCAGAGACGCTTAATAGCGCCCATACGAAATGCCCCAATTTGTGGATGTATCGCTTTTCCATCTGGTAGGTATTGATCTCCCCGGCCAGCATCTGGTTTACAAAGTTGAGGTCGGTGTTCAGGTTATCGGGATGTGTAATATCCTGGAAGGTCATTGCCATGAGTTCCTGCTCGGTGTAGCCAACCAGGTTGCACAACGCGTTATTGACTTTAAGCCAGCCGCCTAAGGTGGATACCAATGCGATGCCGATCGGCGCAAATTCAAAGGCACTCATGAAACGCGCTTCACTTTCGCGCAGGGCATCTTCGGCTTCCTTGCGTTCGGAAATATCATGCAGAACGGCGGTGTACAAATGCTGCCCCGCCACCTGAATGTGTGAAATGGAGGCTTCAATGGGGAACTCTTCACCGTCTGCGCGAAGGCCGTAGCGCATGTTCTCGTTTTCCATGCTGCGGCTGATGGCCTCAGCCGTTTCCAGAGTGGCAACATGCCCGTGGTGTGCAGCCCGGTAGCGTTCCGGTATGAAGCGTTCGAGCGGTTGGCCAATCGCATCTGCAGCCTTGCATCCGAACATCTGCTCGGCGGAAGGGTTGAACAGCACAATGCGCTGTTCAGAGTCGGCGCTGATGATCGCATCCATGGCCGAGTTGACGATGCCGGCAAATCGCAGTTGGCTTTCACGCAGGTCGGTATCCGCCTGTTTGCGTTCGGTGATATCCTGAACAAAAGAAGTAACCCGATCCACCTTGTTATCAACAATAATGGGGCTGTGTATCACTTCGAACCAATGATACTTTCCATCGGCATCCAGGCTGGGCTGCTCGGTGCGCTGAATGGTCTTGGTCTTGATCGCTCTTTGAAAGACATCCCAGGCGGATGCGCGATGTTCGGGATGAATAATATCCAATAGATTGGTCTTGCGGAATTCTTCCTCACTCTGGCCTGGCCAGGTTCGATTTGCATACAGGAAGTTGCCTTCCAGGTCGTTTGTGACGATGTAACCCGGCGCGCTATCCATGATGGATTGCAGAAAACTTTGGCGTTCCTTTAGCTCGATATCGGTTTGTTTCTTTTCGGTGATATCCGCTGCGATACCGGCCAGACGCGCCACCCTGCCTGAGTCATCCACAATCGGGAAGGCGCGATCCCAGATCCAACGCACAGACCCATCGGGTCGTATGATGCGATATTCCAGGTCTGTTCTCTCCCCGTTTCTTTGTCTTACGATTGCGTCCTGCATCCGATCCCGGTCTTCGGGCCAAATGGATTCCATGAAATCATCCAGGGGAACCAGTTCATCTACGGTGGAGCGCCCCCATACCCTTTCTGCGGCAGGGCTGATGTAAGTTGTTTCCTCTTCGTCCTCCCCTATGTCGGTCATCCAAAATACTTCCTCGATATTATCCGCCAATTGACGGAATCGCTCTTCGGATTTGCGCAGTTCAATTTCCGCCTTTTCTCGTTCGGTAACATCATTTACAAGTATCAATTCGGCGTGCCTGCCCTCAAATTCGACAGTATGCGATACGACCTCAACATGAATCAACGTGCCATCTTTTTTGCAATGCCGCCAGATGCCTGCTCTATCAATTCCACTGGTGACATGTGCGACATTCTCAAGCAGCTTGGATACATCTTCAGACGGGCGGATATCTTTGATTGTCATGGACATGAATTCATCAACAGAATATCCATAATGGCTCACTGCTGCATCGTTGACTTTCAAGAAGCTTAAGGTCTCAAGATCATAGATCCACATGGGCAAGGGGTTGCTGTCAAATAGGAGACGATATTTTTCCTCGCTCTCACGCAATGCCTCTTCTGCGTGTTTGCGCTCGGTGATTTCCTCCTGCGCCTGCTGCAAGAGACGGGCGTTATGGATGGCGAGTGCTGCCTGGTTTGCAAAGGCGTTCAAACGTTCGGCATGAACATCCGTGAAGAACCCGCTTGTCTCACTATCCAGAAGGATAAAACCAATTACCTGACCTTGAATAATGATCGGCGCGCCAACATTTGAATGTATCCAATTAGTGGAGGGTAAGTCTTTCCAACCCGGGTAAGTTTGTGTCTTGGATATAACCAGAGGCTGCCCAGTCTCCAGCATCTCTCGTAAGTTGGGAGTCTCGGCCACCTGGAATTTGATTTCCATTACATCAGTATCAAACCCGCGCCGCTCGTGACCTCGCAAGCGCACTGCATGGGCCGTTCCATTGTCGATCAGCATGATCGTGGCGGCATCGTGCGGCACAACGTGTTCAACGGCGGTGAGGATGTGATCCAATACCTCGCCGTAATTAAGAGTACTGTTCAACGTTGCGGCAGTGTCCAGCAGGGCTTCAACCAGAGTACGCTGCTCACGCTCGATCTCCTGTGCGTGTTTGCGCTCTGTGATCTCCTCCTGTGCCTGGTGTAAAAGACGGGCGTTATAGATGGCGATAGCCGCCTGGTTTGCAAATGCGTTCAGGTGTTCGGCGTGAACAGGAGTGAAAAAACCGGTCATGGCGCTATCAAGGAGGATAAAGCCGATCACTTCACCATAAATGATAATCGGCGCGCCTAAATTTGAGCGCAGCCAATCGGTAACCTTCACCCTCTTCCACCCCGGATAAGAGTACGTGTCGGGTACAACTACGGGCCGCCCTGTCTCAAACATCTGCCGCAGGTTTTCTGTATCAGCCAGTGCGAATTCAACTTTCATCGCTTCCTCACTGAGTCCGCGTTCCGCATAACCCCGCAGGCGGACTACACGAGCAATTCCTTCATCGATCAACATGATCGTAGCGGCCTCGTGCGGCACCACGCGCTCAACCGCGTTGAGGATATGATCCAATACCTCGCCATAATCGAGGGTGCTGTTGAGTGTTGCGGCTGTATCCAGCAGGGCTTCAGCCAGGACACGTTGTTCGCGTTCGATCTGCTCTGCCTGTTTGCGCTCTGTAATGTCCTGTACAGCCCCAAGCATATGGACGGGTTTTCCATCGATGTTGTAAGTGATCTGGGCATGTTCAAAGACGATGCGCTGGCTGCCGTCCGTGCGGAGGATGCGGTGTTCGGTCTGGTAATTCTTTTTTTCCGCGATGGCCTGGCTGACAGCCTCCACAATCTTGGGCTGGTCTTCGGGATGCACATGCCCGAAGAAAAGCTCATTGCTGGATGGCACTTCGCCCGGCTCGTAGCCAAAGATGCGGTAGGTTTCATCCGACCAGTGGAGAGGGTTGGAATTCAGATCATCGGGATTGCTGATTTCGATTTCCCATGCGCCCAAGTGCGCGATCTGCCCCGCCTGTGAGAGGATGTCTGCGCCCTTGCGAAGTTCATCCTCTGCCAGTTTGCGCTCAATGGCTAAGGCCACTTGCGAAGCAATGGATGCCAGGAATTCTTTATCATGCTCGGTATAGCGGTTGGGGCGTTCGTAATCCTGCACTACGATCACGCCAATGATGCCATGCTGTGTTTTGAGCGGCACTCCCAGCCACGAGGCTGAGTCTGTGCCTAGCATTTCCACCAGGCCTTGTGCCTCTAATTCGTGGAACCTTTCTTTGTTCAGCAAAAGAGGTTCGCCGGTACGGTACACATAAGCAGTAATGCTTTTTTCCATTTTGGAGGGCGGAAGCGGCGGATCGTATTCATCCACCGAATAGATCTCTTCGAACTGACCGGTGTTCTTGTGATAAAAAGCGACGAAGAAATTTTCCGCGTAAATCACGTTGGCAATCGAACGATGGATCAGGTTCAGGAATTCCTGCAAATCCTTGGTATTGCCAAGCCCCTGCACGATCTCTAAAAGCGCCTGGCGCTCCAGCTCGGCTTGTTTGCGTTGGGTGATATCCTGCACCGTTCCGATCAAGCGCAGATATTTGCTGGAGGGGTCATGCTCAGCCCGCCCCAGGTTCGAGAGCCAGCGCACTTCACCGTCTGAGCGGGTGATGCGAAACTCCTCCGCAAACAGTGTTTCATCTGCCAGCGCTTTTTGCGCGGAGGCCCGCACGCGCTCCGCATCCTCAGGGTGGATCAGGTTTGTAAATGATTCGAAGGTTCTATCCAAATCATCTTTTTTCATTCCCGTAATTTCGAAAAACTCCGGCGACCAAAGTATGTTGTTGGTATCCAGATCCCATTCCCAAACGCTCATCTGCGCCGCAGTCAGTGCCTGGATCAACCGTTTCTCGCTCTCACGTAATTTTTCTTCTGCTTGTTTGCGCTCGGTGATATCAAGTACCGTCGATAAAACTGCCGGCTTTCCATCGAAATTAATCGCTGTATTGAAAGCCTGCCACCAGGCAATTGAACCGTCTTTTCTTATGATTCGAAACTCGAAATTTGAAGATAGTTCTTCACCATTCTGTCGTTTCTCTGCCCGTTCCCGCGCAATGTCTCGATCATCTGGATGGGTGAGGGCAATAAGCTCATCCGCCGACATGCCGCGAAGCTCCTCTGCCGTGTATCCATTCATTTTGCATAATGCAGGGTTTGCGTACACCATTTTGCCGCTCTGGTAGATTGAGATGCCCTGCAGAGAATTCTCGACCAGCGAACGGAATTTGGCCTCTGAACTTTGTAAGGCTTCTTCCGCCTGTTTGCGCTCGGTGACGTCACGATAGTTCACGACGATGGCATTTACACTCGGCTCATTGAGCATATTGGTGACAATGGCCTCGATCCAGCGCCAGGTTCCATCGGCATGGCGCAGGCGGAAGACGCCCATCTGGTGGCTACCCGGCTCCTGGGTAAGTTTGGAGAACAGACTGTTTGTCCATTCCAGGTCATCCGGGTGCATTAATTCGAAAAGGCTGCGTCCACTATAGGTACTCGGCGCATAACCTAGGTTGCGATGGACGGCAGGGCTTTCCCACAACAGCGTACCGTCAACTCCAAGAAGCGAAATATCGTCCAGTCCATTCTCGATCATCGCGCGAAAACGCCTTTCACTGGTTGTCAGCGCTTCCTCCGCCTTTTTGCGCTCGCTGATGTCGCGCACGAGGCTTTGAATGTGCACGGGATTTCCATCAACGTCTCGCACCAGCTCCACGTTGAGTTCCACCGTAATGATGCCCCCATCCTTTTTACGCAGGCGGCGCTCGTAGACCGGTAGATTTTCTCCGTTTATCAACCTCTGCAGCACATCTTCGCTTTGTTGCGGATCGGCAGAAAGCTCCCTGATCGACAGCCCCATCATTTCCGCGGTTGTGTATCCAAGCATGTCCGCCGCGCGCTGATTTACATCCAAATGGCGGCCTTGAAAGTCAAGGATAAAAATGGCATCATGAGATTGTTCAAAGAGGGCGCGGTAACGCGCTTTGTTCTCGCGCTGTTTTTTCTCGGCCTGCTTGCGCTGGGTAATATCCTGTAGAAAGCCTTCGTAGTAAAGAACGTTTTGCTCGGCATCACGCACAACCCTGGCAGATGTGGAGCTCCAGAAAATGCTGCCATCTTTGCGAAGGTTCTTCATTTCAAAGTTTTCAACAACGCCTTTGGCTTGTAATAACTCAATAAACTCGTTGCGATCATCGGGCTCAGCATAGATTTGGTCTGCGATATTCCGAACCGATTCGATCATCTCCTCAGGTGAAGCATAGCCATAGATACGCGCCATAGCCGGGTTGACACTGATAAAACGTCCCTGTGGTGTGGATTGAAAAATGCCTTCCACCGAACTTTCAAAGATGGCACGATATTTTTCCTCCGCTTGTTTGTGCTTCAACTTCAAACGCCGTTCGTCCAGGGCATGTGTTACCGCAATTCCCAGCCGCTTTTTGTTTTCCTTCAGAACATAATTGTTTGCACCTGCTTTGATACATTCCGCTGCGATATCCTCGGTCATGGAGCCGGTCCAGATGATGAGCGGCGTCAAAGGGGCGTGCTCCAGCGTTAACTTCAGGGCCTTCATACCATCAAAGCGCGGCAGGCTATAGTCCGAGAGGATCAGGTCGGGTTGGAATACTTCCAAAGCCTTTAGAAAATCCTTGCGCGTTTCCACCCGTTGAAATTCGCACCCCTTTACTGCCTTACGGATTTCGCGTTGTGCAATCTCGAAATCTGTATGCAGGTCTTCCAGAACCAGAATACGGATAGGTTCGTTCATAATTTACTTCCTCTCGATCCATCAAGCCCATGTGCGTTCGCTAATACCCTACGGGCACAATGTCCTCGCTAATTTTCACCAATTTAAAAGATTAGCACTCTGTAGGGCAGGTTTGCAACCTGCCAAAGCTCACATCTCAAAGGAGTGTCAGGCTGCAAGCCTGACCTACGCACTCGCGACTTCAAAAAAGATTAGCGCAAATTCGCGGAGATTAGCGGATTCTTTCTGGACGTTGCGTAATGCTTATCCTTCATACTATTTCGCCGTATGATTTACCATCAACCAATAATACCCAAGTGTGCTCATCGCGATCAGGAATGTATCGAAATCGACAGGCTTGATGATGTAACTATTCGCTCCAAGATCGTAAGCGGTCTTGATGTCGGGGTCCTCGGCCGAGGATGTCACAACCACTACCGGCACGGCACGCGTCCGTTCGTCCGCTTTGATGATGCGCAAAACTTCCAGGCCGTCTACCTTTGGGAGTTTTAGATCCAGCAGCACCACTTTGGGCAGATGCTTCGTCTCCAGGCCTTCATATTTCCCGCGCGCTAAAAGGAAATCCAATGCCTCCGCTCCATCCTCCACGTGATAAAGCTGGTTGGCAAGATGACGTTTTTTCAATGCCCGTACCGTCAACTCAGCATCTCTGGGGTTGTCCTCCACCAACAACACATCCACGGCATTCATTTTAAAATCGTTCATGAGCATTCTCTTTTCTGCGGCAGCGCAAAATAAAATACAGCACCCTTATCTACTTCGCCTTTCGCCCAAACGCGCCCGCCATGACGGTGGATCACTCTTTGTACGATTGCAAGCCCCACTCCGGTCCCATCGAAATCCGCTTCACTGTGCAGGCGTTGGAAGACGCCGAACAACTTGTTTGCATAATCCATGTTGAAGCCCGCGCCGTTGTCCTGTACATGGTAGACGATTTCATCATCTTGGAGCGTACTGCCGACTTCGATAAAGGCCCGCTTCTTTTTGGACGTGAATTTGATTGCATTAGCAAGCAGGTTTACCCACACCTGACGGAACATCGCAGGGTCCCCGACGGCTGGTGTAAGTTCCCCAATTTGGAAATCAATGCGCGCTCGAATGTCTTCGTCGGCTAAATCGTTCAATACCGAATCTGCGAGCGCCCTCATATCCACATTGGATAAATGAATTTCCTTGCGGCTCAAGCGTGAAAAAGCCAGCAGGTCATCGATCAACTGTCCCATTCGTTGCGCTTCGTTGGTAATGACAGCGCACACACGTTTCCCTTCATCATCGAGGTTGGCTTCATAATCTTCAATGAGAATTTGTGTGAATCCATTGATCGCACGCAGCGGCGCACGCAAGTCATGTGACACAGAGTAGGAAAAGGCTTCGAGTTCCTTATTCGCAGCTGCCAGTTGTGATGTTTGTTTCTCCAGGTCGGCGTTGAGTTGTTGAATGGCTCCTTCCGTTCTCTTACGTTCGGTGATATTGCGGGAGATGCCAAAGATGCCGATGGTTTGTCCCTCTGAATCACGCATGGGAACTTTTGTGGTCGACACCCAGGTTTCCTGTCCGCTCGGCCAAACGACCCGCTCTTCAAAATCCTCCATGGGCTGACCTGATCTCATAATTTCCTGTTCCTCGGCATAAGCCTGTGCCGCGTGCGGGAAAAAATCAAAATCGGTTTTGCCGATCACCTCGGCCGGGTCGCTTAGCCCCAGCATAAGAGCCTGAGACCTGCTATTTCTGATAAAGCGGCTCTGGGTATCTTTAAAGTAGATATGGTCGGGCATATGATCCATCAACCCCTGCAGCAGGGAATTGGCTTGCGAGAGAGCGGAGGTTCGTTCTTGAACCTTTAGCTCTAATTCATCGTGTACCTTTTTCAATTCCTCTTCAGCCTGCCTGCGTTCGGTAATATCCCGCGCGGTCTGGAGAATATATTTAGACCCTCCAATATCCACCATATCTATGTTGACCAGAAAGTCGCGGGCCGCACCCGACTTCGTTTGCAGGGTCAATACAATATCGCGCACCGATCCCTCTGATTGAAGAGCCGAGACGATCCGTGCCCGACTATCAGGATCAGGGTTTATCCCCAGGTCGAGGGAGGTCTTACCGATCACTTCCTGCTTTGTGTATCCAAATGATCTCTCGAATTCCTGGTTGACGTCTATAAAAGTACCATTAGGCAGTTTCGAAAGGGCGGAGGAAAAAGTGGCCTTTTCAAATAAGATGGAAAACTTCTGTTCACTGTTTTGCAGTTCAGCCGTATAACGCTGGATCAGCCAATACAACAACAGCGCTGTAACCAACACAAATCCCCAGCCTTTATATGTACTGAGCCTGCTTAACGTGTCTTGATCTTGTGCTATCTCTGCCGCGAGTTTGTCTGAGAACAAGATCCACATACTCCCGACAAATAAATAAATCCCTGCAATCTTGAGCGCCCCCCAATTTTGGTTTACAGGTGCAGTTGATAACAGACGAGTGTTCATAACAGGCTCCACATTTTGCGGACATTCCATGGCAGGCACAATGCCCCTGATGAAATATTTTCGTTTCTCTTCAAAGTATTGCAAATGGGGGGAATCCCTACCCTGTAAATAGGGGAGGTTGCTGAGGGACTCCCTTCCCCTTTCGGGGGAAGGGCTGGGGATGAGGGAGACCCTTTGGCCTCGCCTCCTGCAATAGGCAATTTTGCTTATATATAAATAAGTGAAGTAGCCCTGACCATTTATTGAAGGAATCCCTAAAATAACGTTACCAAACGAGGCGTTTATGAATATTTCTCCCTTCTTATCGGTCAACCATCCCTGTGACGAAGCATTACAATGGACAAAGAAACAGTTGTTACAGGCGGGCCTGCGACCCATACAAACTTTTGATTTGCATACAGCGCGGCTGGCGCTGCGTGACTGTCCCTGCCCGAACCACGGAACCAGCGAATGTGATTGTCAAATGCTGGTTCTGCTTATTTATGGCGAATCAGCCGAGCCAGCTACGCTGATCCTGCACGGTAATGATGGGCAGACGTGGTTCTCAATTGCAGAAAATTCCAGCCATAAAACATCTGCAAAGACGACCTCTGCCATTAAGAACGCCCTGGATGTAAAACTGCATCCACAATTTTCAAATCAGTCATAAGCCAAATTGCCTATATTCCCATGCGGCATATGGCTCTGGAATATCCGAGATAAATTGCCTACACTTGGAACAATATAAATTTAACCCTATAAGGAGAGAAGATGTTTATGTTTAGAAAATTGTTTGTTGTTTTAAGTGTCGCTGGATTGTTGCTAACGGCCTGCGCTGGACAAGCGGCCAGTGCCCCAGTAGAAGTGACCATCACTCTGACAGAATTTGGGATCGAACCATCGTTGACCGAGTTCGAAACAGGTGTTCCCTATCATTTCGTCGTGACTAACGCAGGTACAGTTGAGCATGAGATCATGATCATGCCGCCACTGACAGAAGACGAAATGGGTATGGCCATGGATATGGGAACGTTAGACGAGATGGCACTGGCTATGATCGAAGCAGCTGACTTGCCCGCTGGCGCTACTGCCTCCTTTGACTATACTTTTACTGAAGCTGCACCTGACGGCACTCTTGAGTTTGCCTGCCATACACCAGGTCACTACGAAGCGGGCATGAAATTGCCAATTATCGTCAAATAGATGGAAAGCTTGTATGGAAGCTTTCGATGGTAATAATTTGAGAATTGATTTAGTCTAATAAACAAAGAGTACCTTGTGGGCACAAAGATTTCCTTTGTGCCCATCTCATTTACGAAAGTGAGTCATGAATGACTGCAAGTATTGCGAAAACCCAATCGAGTAATAAGATACTATCCTTCGGTGCCTGGCTTGGACGCTACTGGTTTGAAGTATTTCTTGTGGCATACGGCGTGTGGGTATTCACGCCCTTTCTTGCGCCAATATTCATGTATCTCGGCTGGACGGGTTTGGGAAAATCGATCTACTTTATTTATTCATTCTTCTGCCACCAGCTTCCAGAACGTTCATTTTTTCTGTTTGGCGATAAGGCCATGTATTCACTGATTGAAATTCAAAACACATGGCAGAACACTGCTAACCCTATGATTCTTCGTCAATTTATTGGCAACGAAAGCATGGGTTGGAAGATCGCCTGGTCAGATCGCATGATCTCTTTTTACACAAGCGTTTGGCTCTTCGCGGTCTTGTGGTGGCCGTTGCGGCGCAGGGTCAAAGCACTATCGTGGTGGGGCTTCGCTTTGCTCCTGCTTCCCCTTATAATTGACGGAACTACCCATGCTATTAGTGATCTTGTAGGTATTGGGTTGGGATTTCGAGATACGAATCAATGGCTTGCCATTTTGACGAATGACTCATTTCCCGCGACATTCTACGCAGGTGATGCGCTCGGTTCGTTCAACTCCATCATGCGCTTCATTACTGGACTGTTCGCTGGTCTCGGCATCGTATGGCTGGCCCTCCCGAATATTTTTCAGGCACAAGCCCTCAACCAGGAATTGGATAAATTAAGCTATGCCAAAATCATCGAGCAAATCAAAAACAAAGATCCGCATTCTTCTGGCTGACGATCATCACATCGTCCGCGCGGGGGTGAGGCAACTGCTTGAAAGCGCAAAAGATTTACAGGTCATTGCGGAAGCGGGGGATGGCGAAGAAGCCCAGTCCCTCATCCAGAAACACAAACCCGATGTAGCTGTGCTCGACATCCAAATGCCTAAAGCCAGCGGCATTGAAGTGACTCGCTGGGTACGCGCGCATTTGCCTGAAGTGGGCGTGTTGATCCTGACTGCCTACGACGATGACCCCTACGTGATGGCGGTCTTGCAGGCCGGTGCAAATGGATATGTGCTCAAAACGGGCCAGGCTGACGAATTGATCCAGGCTGTCCGCGATGTGCATGAAGGCAAATCCGCGCTTGACCCGGTCATCACGCGTAAATTGATGTCCAATATATTCAAAGACCCTGAAAAGAAAATCGTCGAGCCGCTGACAGATCGTGAACTGGATGTGCTGCGCCTTGCCGCCAAGGGATATACAAATAAAGCCATCGGCGTCCAGCTTGCTATTAGTGACCGCACCGTGCAGGGGCATCTCGCCCACGTCTTTGCGAAGCTGCAAGCCAACAGCCGCACTGAAGCCGTTATGCGTGCCGTGTCACTAGGGCTGATCTCGCAAACTGCCGGGCAGATTTCTGAATGAAAAGATCTCGGAAGTCTGCTCAAAGACTCTCTGACCTAACCGACTCTAAAAAGACTTCCGAAGTCTGGCGTCTCCTGCCTGGCTGGCGCGGCCTCACACAACTTTTCGCGATCACTGTATTGCCGCTTACGCTTTTACTGCTGTTGATCGCATTCGGCAGCGTGAGCCTCCACCAACAGGATATGCGTGCCCTCGTCGGCGAGCGTGATGAGCGCGCAGTTCAATCCTCCGCAGCTGCACTCCAATCCGAACTGCATCATCGCATGGCAACCATTTCCAGCATGGCTGTCTTATCTTCTGAAGACCTGAGTTTTGACGAAATCTTCGCCACCACAAATGATCTTGCCAATGACTTCAATGGTGGGGTGGCCTTTCTTGATTCTGATGGAGGACTGCTCGCCAATACCGACGATGAAAGTTTTTGGAAATGGTTGTCCCAAAACGCGCAAATTCTTTCCCTCGCTTCTCCATCTGACCGTGAACCTGTTTTCTCCGCCCAAGTCCTTGACCCTAACTCGAAGCGTTTCTTCGTCATCATTTCGGTCTATTCCACCTCCCGCAATGTGATCGTAGCGGGCGCCTTTTCACCCGAAACATTCGCCGCTGAAACCCTCTCCACAACATACCCAACAGGCAGCCATGTGACCATTTACCTGTTGGATCAATCGCGCCAATTGCTTTTCGTGAGCGGCACATTCGCACAGGAAAGTTTGGAAGCTGACCACCCCGGTGTGGCAGAAGCACTGCAAGGGAAAAGTGGCGTTCATTATATAGAGAAAGACAATACCGAACACGTGGTTGCATATAGCCCAATCGAACCAACGGGTTGGGCATTGATCACGGAAGAAGAATGGGAAATGGTGGTCAGCCCATCCTTGCGATTGACTCAGATGGCTCCACTGGTGATTGTCCCCGCCTTCATCCTGGCATTGATCGCGCTCTGGTTCGGCGCAAAACAGATCGTCCAACCTTTGCAGCAACTCGAATCCAAAGCCGCTGCATTGGCCTGGGGTGACTTTGAGGCCATCAAGGAATCTGTTGGCGGAATTTCTGAAGTACGGCATCTGCAAATGGAATTGACCGTGATGGCGCGTAAAGTTCAATCTGCGCAGGAGGGGTTGCATGATTACATCGGCGCGATTACCTCTGCCCAGGAAGAAGAACGATTGCGTCTGGCGCGTGAGCTGCACGATGACACAATTCAATCTGTGATTGCTTTGAAGCAGCGCGTACAACTGGCACATAAAACCATAAAAGACCAACCTTCGCGGCGTACTTTGGGCGAGCTTGAAACGCTGGCCGAACAAACCATCGAAAACCTGCGCCGTATGACTCGCGCCCTGCGCCCGATTTATCTCGAAGACCTTGGCCTCGTCACCGCGCTGGAAATGCTGGCTCGTGAGACAAGCCAGAATAATGCACTCGCTATTGATTTTCATAAATCTGGTGAAGAGCAGCGTCTCTCACGAGAAGTCGAACTGGCGTTGTATCGCATTTCGCAAGAGGCGTTCAATAATGTTGTGCGTCACTCACAAGCCACGCACGCAGATTTGAACATCAGTTTTGCGAATGAAGAAATTAAACTGGAAGTCAGCGATAACGGCATTGGCTTCGACATGCCAAAGAGTCCCACCGACTTTGCGCCGAACGGGCACTTCGGCCTGCTTGGGATGCGCGAAAGAGCCGATTTAATCGGAGCCAGGCTCGAGGTCCATAGTAAGGCGGGAAAGGGGACACGGTTATCCATCCATTTGCCATTGTCGCCTGATCAAGTATGAAGCCCAACAACAAAACACAAAAACTTTATACGGAAAGAGCACCGCTTTACGAACGACTCTTTGTGGGTTTTCTGGGATGGGGCAGGGAACTCGAATCCTTTTTTCGAGGGACAAAAACCATATGCGACAACTTCAAGATCCTGGATGCAGGCTGTGGCACGGGCATCATCACCAGGGTGCTGTATCGAATTGCGAATGAGGCGAGTTACGAAGGAATAAAATTTCATGCCTTTGATCTCACACAGAATATGTTGGAGATATTTCAGCAATGGGTTGTGGAGCAGGGAGCGAATAACGTTGAAATACAACAGGCTGATGTTTTGGAGATCGATGCTCTTCCTTCAAACTGGAAAGAGTACGATTTGATCATTACCTCGACCATGCTTGAATATTTGCCGAAGGCTAAAATTCAAGCCGCTTTACTGAACCTGAAAACACTACTTAAAAATGGGGGCAGGCTTCTCGTCATTATGACCAGGCGCAATATGATTACGCAATGGCTGGCTGGAATGTGGTGGAGAACAAACCTATATGAGCAGGGTGAAATCCAAAAGTTTTTTGCTGATGTGGGTTTTCAAAAAATCGAGGTCAAAGATTTTTCTCCAAATTGGTCGAAATTCATCATGGTAATTGAAGGGGAGAAGTGAGTCTCTAAAGCGATAAAAGTCATAAGCCATTCTGCTTATACAAAATCCCGCCATCCTGCGCTCAATCAGGGGCGGGGTTTTGCTTATGATGGAAGCATCCCATTTTTGGCAGGCAGGTTTATGGCATCTGAAACCGCAGGTTCGCTCGTCTCATCTCAAACTGAAAGATTGAAAATATTTTTGCACGCCCTTCTGTTTGTGGCGGGTTTCTCATTGATATTTATCGTCGGCTGGGGTGGCTCAGTGACGGTCATTGGGCAGTTGTTCGGAGCGTATAAAACGGTCATCGCGCAAATCGGCGGCGTGATCGTCATCCTGTTTGGATTAGCGACTCTTGAAGTGATTCGAATTCCCTGGTTCTATGCGGATACACGCGCCCAATACGCGGGTCAACGCGGGACGTATGGCGGGTCGGCCCTTATGGGCATTTTCTTTGCTGCGGGCTGGAGTCCGTGTATTGGCGCGACCCTCGGCGCGATATTAACCATGGGGTTGAGTCAGCAAACTGTTGGACAGGCAATGTGGCTATCTTCGGGTTACTCACTCGGTTTGGGAATTCCATTTCTTGGGCTGGCGCTGGGCTTGGAACGTGCATCGGGCTGGCTCAAGCGCATGAGACCATATCAAAAA
Organism: Candidatus Villigracilis sp.; assembly: GCF_057083605.1. Lineage (NCBI taxonomy): Bacteria > Bacillati > Chloroflexota > Anaerolineae > Anaerolineales > Candidatus Villigracilaceae > Candidatus Villigracilis > Candidatus Villigracilis sp. The sequence goes on from NZ_JBXMTI010000026.1 coordinate 33,580, forward strand.
TATTTCAAGATTGCCAGCGGCCTGTTCATCATTGCGATAGGGATTTTGCTGTTGACGAACACCATGAGTTTGATCGCAATCTGGGCTTTCAAGAATGGTTACTTCATTGAGTCTTTTGCCACCTACGCTGCCGCACCCACTTATCTAACTGCCATGCTTGCAGGCTTGCTCTCCTTCCTTTCACCCTGTGTGCTTCCACTTGTGCCTGCCTATCTCGGTTATTTAAGCGGACACACTCTGCAAAGGACATAAATAATGAAAAGAGTGATTTTCATATTACTAACTGCTGTAATTCTTGCGAGTTGTCAGCCCAAGCCTGTGACGGGTGAAACGATCACGGTGGCTGGCGGCTCATATAAAGACGTTTCTCCCAACGAATTGAATGCGATGCTGAAAAACAAGGACTTCGTGTTCATCAATGTACATATCCCTTTTGCAGGGAACATTGCAGATACAGACTTATCCATTCCCTATGACCAGATCGAGCAGAATCTTTCTCAGTTGCCTCCCGATAAAGATGCGATGATCGTGCTTTATTGCCGCAGTGGGCGTATGAGCGCCATCGCCGCAGAGAAACTTATTTCACTCGGATACACAAATATTTGGAATCTCAAAGGCGGCATGGCGGAATGGGAGCAGGCTGGATACGAATTACAACAAGAATAAGGAGCATTAAAGATGATCAAAGATCCCATATGCGGCATGACGGTTAATCCGCAACACGCTGCGGCCAGCGTTCAATACAAAGGGCAGACATATTATTTCTGTTCGCAGTTATGCAAAACAATGTTCGAGCGCGATCCTGAGAAGTATCTGAAGGATGAAGAAACAATCTCTGAATAAGCCATTCCAGAAATCCTGTGAGCCAGAGGAGAAGCCATGACAGAACCAAGAGAAGAAACAACTTCAAAACCTGTTGATGAAATCAGTTCGGCCAACAAACGCATCATACAAATTGCGTGGATCGTGATCGCCGTTGTTATTACGTATCTATTGGGCATCGGGAGCGGATATCTAAAGTGGGGTCAGGATGAAACCGCCGAATCGAAACAGCAGAAAGAACTAGCTGAGCTTTATGAGCAGGTAAATCCTAAAGAAGGCTACGCTCTATCTGTTTCTTATGGGAAGCTGGGTCCGCAATTGATCGAAGCGGGTGTTATTGACTATGATGCCTTCGCGAATGTAATGAGTGCCAGCGGCGATACCTTCAGCAAGGATCAGATTGAAATCCTAAACAAGGGTAGCAATGAGCAAGTTGTCATCACGGCAGAGAACGCTCACTTCCTGCTTAACTTTTTCTGGGCAGTTGGGCTGGCCAATAGAAATTCAATCCTCACCGAAGGCCCTATGGTTCAAAACAGCGGCGGCCAGATCGAGCGTTTCGCATCCACTGGCGGATGGACTCTCGCCGCGAAACCGATCACCGAACTTTATGCAAGCATGGACTTGGTCCCGCTCACTCCTGAACAACAAGCACGAGTGGAAGAAGTGGCTTCAGCAGTGTATCGTCCATGCTGCAACAACCACACGCTTTTCCCTGACTGTAATCATGGCATGGCCATGCTCGGTTTGCTGGAGTTGATGGCTTCGCAGAATGCCAGTGTAGACGAGATGTTCAAAGCTGCAAAATATGTGAATGCATATTGGTTCCCACAACAGACGATGGAAACCGCGGTCTATCTCAAAGCAAACCAGGATATTGATTTCGTCGACGCCGACGCGCGCCTGGTTGTGAGTCAGGATTATTCTTCGGCCTATGGCGCCAACATAGTGCATCAATCCCTTCAAGCCAGCGGCTTACTAAAACAGACTCCAAGCCAAGGTGGCAGTTGCGCTAATTGATCCTCAGGGCACGGCAGAACATCGCTGAGAATTTGTCGTCACTATAAACAACATTTTTAAACCTGATAATAAGCTAAACTGCCTATAGGATTTCAGGTAATATGGCGCTAAGAAGAGAAGTCTATTTATGTGACAATTGTGTCATGTCAAACAAAAGGAGATAACCATGGTAACAACCGTACAAGACCCCGTTTGCGGCATGAATATTGAACCTTCAACTGCTGCTGGTACTTCCGAGTATAAAGGCACAACCTACTACTTCTGTTCGATGGGCTGCAAGAAAGCCTTCGATAAAGAACCTGAGAAGTATGCAGGCAAAACCGAGAAAGTCGCACACCCTCACTAACTCCTCTCCCAGCGGATTGGGAAGTGAATACGAATGGCCTGTCTAAAAGACAGGCCATTTTATTTCAATCAATCCAGAGGACTATTAAAAGAGACACCGAGCCAGGGTGGCAATTGCGCTAATTAGTAGCCCTGGTTGATCTCTATTGATTTTTTCCGACAGAAACCTCTTCACCTTCAAACAGATGTTCGGCTTCTGTTCCAGGCAACGGTTTAGGCAAACGCATGGCACGCACCACAAGATCTGTCAACGCGGTGATTCGGACATTTAGATCGTAATGCTCGTTCAAATCTCCAAGTTGCAGGCGGCAATTCTCGCATGCCGCGACAACCACACGCGCTCCCGTTTTCTTGATCTGATCGGCTTTTGGCTTGCCCGCCGCAATGCGGCGCTCGGCATATTCAGCAAGTGCAACCAACCCGCCTCCGCCGCCACAACAAATGGCTTCGGCTCTGTTGGGGGTCATCTCGCGAAAATCGGTTGTGATCTTGTTCAAGACGTAACGCGGCTCTTCAATCAGCCCGCCGTTGCGAGCAAGGTTGCACGAATCGTGATACGTGATGGCTTCAGGGATGGCAGTCGGACCAACTTTGATTTTTCCATCCTGAATATACTCAGCCAGCACCTCAATCAGCGAACGGACTTTGAAATCGAATTCGCCCGCGAACCAATTGGGAACATCCCAGCGATAGGACGCATACGCATGCCCGCACTCGGCGATGACGATTTCCTTCACGCCCAAACGATTAGCCTCGTCCACGATTCTTTTCGCGACAGCTTTTGCGCGGCCCACGTCCGCCAAAAATACTCCATAATTCGCGGCTTCAAAAATCGAGAGCGTCCAATCCTCCTTGGCGGCATTGAAGACAACCGCAGGCGGCAGGATTGTGTGTGCGCCCGCGAGAGGCACGTATAAAATTTTTGCGCCTTGCTTTTCAACGGGAATAGTTGCGGTCGGGTCGCCTGTGATATCGCGAAGTTGTTCTTCCATTTCCTTGATCTGCTCGAGGAACATCTCTTTATAGAACGACGGGTCTTTGCCTTTTTCAATCGCGGCGTCCGCGAGCATCACCAGAATTTCTGGCGCGGTTCCCGAAGCAGTCGCCATGGCGCGGATGGCGCGCATCATCAAGGGTGTATCCACCCCAAGCGGACAGTTCACCGTGCAGCGACGGCAAAGCGTGCACTGGCTGAAGGCGATTTCAGTTAAGTTGGCGAGCATCGGTTCATCGAGTTTTTTCGCGCCCGTCCACGCGGGGAACAAGCGGCTCAACATATCGTGTTCATAACGATAAACACTTCGCAGTTGCTCCGCGCGATAGGCGGGGATATGTTCCACTTTCGGCTCGGCACGATAGTAGTGACAGGCCTCGGCGCAAAGTCCGCAGCGGGCGCAGGCTTCAAGCGCGGCCTCCAGCGGCTGGTTAAGTTGCGCTTCCAGAGTCTTCAGAGCGATTTGAATGGTCTCAGTCATGGCACACCTCTATTTCGCAACTTCGGGATGGGGAAATACGGCGCGTCGTCCGAAAAATTTTCCAAAGAATGTGCGCGAGAAGAAGAAATACAAGCAGTGGCGAATTTTCCCAAGCGGGACATACGCCAGCGTGAACGCGGACAAAATATAAAAAGCGACGAGGAACTCCTCATTTGCGACCGAGAGGGCTGATACTGCCATCCAAACAGTCATCAACCAGACGGCAAAATGATCGTCGGGAATGGACAGCCCACGCAGGTTATGTTCGGCGATTCGCATCACACCACCTGCCCCACCGAGCAACGACCCAACGGCGAGAACGATTACCAACAGCGTGCTGAGCATCGTGGGCAGGGATCCCCAGAATGGGCTGATGAGCAACGCGCCAATCGCAGTGAAGATTCCCACATGGAAACCGATGCCTCGCAAGTATGCGACCATGTGAATGCGGGTCGATTCTTTTGCCCAGGGCATCATACCGATTGTGAACGCATACGTTATGCCGTGTTGCGGATTGCCTTTGAGGGGCGATTTGTCAGCGGGCAGGGTGCGGCGCTTTGTCTCAATGTAGCGAATGTAGATTCCGTAGAGGCCGGCCAAAAGTCCCGCAAGAGCGAACAGTTGGGAAAGTATGAGGATGTTCATGTTTACACACTTATATATTTGGTCAAATGAGATAGGCTCATCCATATCAAGCGGATGAGCCCGTTGTTTTATTTCAATCTCTTGACTACAAAGCGAAAGTCCTTCTCCCGCTTTTCGAGTGTGACAAGTTCGTGACCCGTAGAACGCGTCCATGCGGGGATGTCGGCCATCACACCTGGATCAGTGGCAACAGCTTCTAGAACTTCGCCGACCTGCACCTTTTTGATGGCCTGGGCGAGTTTTACGACAGGCATCGGGCAAAGTAAACCTTTGAAGTCCAGAGCGAGTGCAATATTTTCGGACATTTGAATCTCCTTTGGGTTAGATAAAAAATTGAATACTTGATTCGGACGCGTGCTCAAGCATGGTGGCGACACCGACAGGTTCAGCAACTTCAGGAATAAAATGGTCGCACGTAATTTCCATCACATCCATGCTCATTTGGCAGGGCAGGAGTTGAACACCGAGGTCAATTGCGGCCTGGCGCAACTCCGGCAATTGTGTAACACCTTTTTGCTTCATCATCAGTTTGAACATCCAGCGTCCCATGCCGCCCATATTGAGTCGAGATGGGCCAATGGCATTCAAACCGCCGCGATTCATTACACCGAGCATTCGCCCAAACGGGCCTTTGCCCGTGAACACACCATCTCTTTGAATGGCTTTCAATCCCCAGAACGTGAAGAACATGACGACTTCCATGCCCGCCGCGGCCGCACCTGTAGCGATAATGTACGAAGCCATCACCTTATCCAAATCCCCGCTGAGAACAACCAATGTGAGTTTGTTATTTCTTTCTGACATTTTAGGTCTCCATAAAAATGATCGCGCGTGGGCGCGTTATGTTAATGCTTCAACTAACTCAGCGCGTTTCGCCAGCATATCACGCATGGCGGCGCGTAAAAGATCAAGTGCCTGTACCAAGCGTTTATCGCCGAGGCTGTAAACGATCACCGTACCCCGTCGTTCGGTCGTCACCATGCCGCGCTCGCGCAAAACTTTTAGATGACGGGAGACAAAGGGCTGGGGCATATCCAACTCATTGCATAATTCGGTCACGTTGCGCGCGCTTTGCGAAAGCGTGTATAAAATCATGATGCGGTTCGGGTCGGCAAGACCAGCGCAAATTTCGGCATGGAGTTGGGTGACTTCGGCTTCTAGGGTTTTGTTCATGGAGCTACACTTTCAGACTTATATGTGGATGTACATTTATTGTCATGAACAATAATAACGATGCGTTGAGTTGGCTAGCAGTGTGCGCTGTCACTGGATAGGGAGGATGTAAGTAATAATTGTGAAAAAACTCACAACTTAACTTGTACACCTGTCATTTTTTCTTGTACACTTTTCTCACTACACAATAAACCCGCCAGGAGCGTCCTTCTCTCCCAACCTGAGAAGTATGCAGGCAAAACCGAGAAAGTTGCACACCCTCACTAACCCCTCTCCAAGCGGATTGGGAAGTGAATACGAATGGCCTGTCGAAACGACAGGCCATTTTGTTTATGAGGCCTCTTGTCAAAGTCGTAAGTAGGTCAGGCTTGCAGCCTGACGCTTCTTTGAAATATGAGTTTTGGCGAGTTACAAACTCGCCCTACAAATACTTATGAAAGAGGTTTGTTTATTTCAATAGGCAGAATTGCTTATTGAAGCCTCCCCCAAGTGACGGAAACAAAAACTGCCCATTCGATGGATATAGTAAAAAATTGTTTGCTATAAAATAAGCACAGGAAGTTTTATCTAAAAAGGAGAAAGAATGAAAAAGCCCATGAAAGACGAGCACAAAATGGTCATGAACGGCGGCCACTACAACAAGCTATATATCATGGCTGCACTGTCTTTTCTATCCATGTATGTACTCATGTATGCGATGGTCGATACATTTGCAAACGTTTTTAATAGCATCAATCAATTCTATATGGCGGGGCTCATGGCCGCCCCCATGGTGATCATTGAAATAATGTTAATGGGATCCATGTATATGAACAAAAAACTTAACTCCATTATTGTCGCGGTAAGCGCTCTGGTGCTGATTGGGTTCTTTGTATTCATCAGGCAGCAGAGCGCTATTTCAGATAAGCAATTCCTAAGGTCCATGATCACTCATCATGCATCAGCCATTCTAATGTGCGAAAAAGCCAAGCTCGAGGACCGGGAGATAAAAGAATTGTGCCAGGTGATTCTCTCGAGCCAGCAGGAGCAAATTGATCAGATGAAGGCTAAATTGGATGAGCTGGAGGAGAAGTAACATGACTAAAAAGGAATTGCCATTCCCGGATGATGTGCAGACAAGACAGCGGTTCACCAGGAAAGCTTGGAATACAGCAACCCGCACCACTAGGTGGTTCACCCACGCTGGGCGGGCGGTGAAGTGTCTGGTTGATTCCCGTGTGCCTCATTAGATGATTTATTCAACTTCATGGCGCCGGGCCATAAGTACGGCGGCATCCAGTCTGCTGCGGACGTGCAGTTTGCCTAGTATGTTTGTCATATAATGTTTGATCGTCTTCTCAGCCAGATGCAGGCGTTCGCCAACTTGACGATTGGTCAACCCTTTGGCAACAAGTTGTAGGATCTCGCGCTCACGTTCGGTAAGTTCAGTTAACGGGTCATAGGGGCGGCCACGCGTCATTTCCACCAGCATTCCAGCAGCCAGGGCGGGGGTAACGTACACCTCACCATCTGCCACGGTGCGGATGATATCCACCAGCTCACGCGCTGAAACTCCTTTTAACACATAGCCTCTTGCTCCTGCTTTGAACGCCGAAAGGAGATCATCCTCGTGCTCTGAGACAGTGAGCATGACAATTTTTGCGGCGGGACAGGCTACTGCGATCTCGCTTGCAATTGCCAGGCCTCCCCGTTCTGGCATGGCAATATCCAGCAGAATTACATCTGGCAGCAATTCACGAGCAAGCTCCAGAGCCTCCTCGCTTGTGTCAGCCTGTCCGATGACTGTGATATCCGTTTTTCCCATGAAGGAGTGTATGATACCCTCGCGAAAAAGCGGGTGATCATCAGCGATCAAAACACGGATAGGGTCACTCATTTTCTACCTCCAATAAAGTCAATGGCAAACGTGCACGGATCAGAGTTCCATTATGTTGTGCACTCTTCACTTCAAAGGTTCCGGCAAGTATCTCTACGCGTTCGCGCATTCCGATCAAGCCCAAATGTTCCTCCGCAAGAACATCCTGTTTATTGAACCCCGGCCCATTATCAGAGATTTCAGCGATCAATTGATCCTCTGTGCCTCTAATGGTTACCTGTTGCTTTGCTCCATCGGCATGTTGAAATCCGTTTGCAAGGGATTCCTGCAAGATGCGATAAAGGGTGATCTTGACCGAAAGTGGTGCATCAACGGGAACATCCTTTACCGTCAGCGCCACCATCGTATTGGTTTTGCGTTCATAATCGCGGACAGCCCGCTCGACAGTTTCTGTGATCGATAATTGCCCGATCTCCGGCAGGCGTAAACCAGCCAGGATGGCACGCATATCGGTCAATGCGGATCGAAGGGCGGACTGGATCGTGCCAAAGTCATCATTGGCCGCTTTTCTTTTAACCAGAGATGCTATACAGGCTGTACATGCATCAGCGAGCTCATCGATTCGCAGAAGGGCCAAGGCAAGGTCCTGTCCGGGGCCATCATGCAGATCTGCCGCGATTCGGCGCAGGAAGCGTTCGTTAAGTGCTGTGGTGCGGGCGGCGGCGCGACTCACCCGCGCATGCAACTGTTCATTCTGAGTCAGCAGGTTCGTAAGTTGAGCTACTTTTTCCTGGAGGTCTTTCTGTTGCGTAAGGATGGTGTTGCTGGCTTTGTTGACCAGCCCGGCTTGCAAGAGATAAATAACAATGGTGGATACTGCCACTACCACCCAGCTTCTCAGTTGCGCGGTCTGGATTTCACCCTTCAACTCATCCATCGTTTGATAGAACTCGATCACTGCAATTACTTTGTTATCACCCTCGATCATCACTGGTGTGTAAGTCTCAATTAATCGCGACCACCTTTGTTGTTCGTAGAAATTTTCGTCTCTGCTCAGGTCGCTGATTTCCGTATATACATCGCCATCAAAGGCTTTTTTCAATCCACCATCTATTGGAAATTGACGCCCAACGAGAGCCGGATTGGTGCTGTAGAGGATGCGGCCATCGGGGCCCCACACTCTGAAAGCCACAATGCGCTGACCGAGCGGCGTTGTTGTCAGCAAGAGATCAACCTCAGTGTTATGCGAGTCATTTGAGGGATCTGTATCCACTAGATATTGCAAATGATGGGAGATCAAACTATCCACATACAATGCTGTTACCGCGGCGGTGCGATGTATGACGCCGATTTCGATTTGCTTGCCCACCCATGTACCGATGATCAACATTCCGCTGAACAGAATGAAAAAGCTGATCAGCAGGAATTGACGGGCAAGACTTAAGCGAGTGAAAGCGAACATAAACACCTCTTAATGATTTCATTGTATCGCCTATCGTCTGAGATGACGATGGACTAAGGTCTGAATTTTTGCTTGACAATTGTCCCTGAAATTTCCCAACCTTTGCCCATTCCGCAACTCACTTCCGGGGAGGAGAATCAATACAAACTTCGAAATACCGTCGATTTTATTGCCCCTGCTTGCCCAGCCAGGGCGTAAATGTAAGATCATGGCTTTTAGGATAATTCTGTTTTTTGTCCCAGTCCCTTTTGTTTAATAGGAGAATGAAAATGGAAAATAAAAAGGTCACCCCTCTGCTTTTCACGATCATTGGCGTTGTAATGTTGATCCTGGCTGCCTGTGGGAGCCAGACACAGCTAACTGGGAATCCTGCCCGGGGCGGACAGTTATACGATGAGTGGTGGGTCATCCTTGAGACAGATGCCCCTACTGAGAATCAGCCCTTATGGGCCACCCAGACTACCAACACCCGTTCCGGCGGTGACACTTGGCGCTGCAAAGAATGCCACGGCTGGGATTACAAAGGCAAAGATGGTGCTTATGGCTCTGGCTCACACTTCACAGGCTTCGTTGGCGTAATGGGGATGGATGGAAAGAAGCCAGATGAAGTTCTCGACATTCTGAAGGGCTCCACCAACCCCGATCACGATTTTTCATCGGTGATGGATGAACAGTCATTGATCGACCTCTCATTATTCCTTAGCCAGGGCTTGATTGATGATGCCACCATTGTCAATGACGATAAGAGTCCACAGGCTAGCGGTAGTGCGGAAACGGGAAAAACAATCTTTGCACTTTGTGCAACATGCCATGGTATCCGAGGGACAGCCATCAACTTTGGTAATGAAAGCGAACCGGAATACCTTGGCACAATTGCAACAGATAATCCGTGGGAATTCGTGCACAAGGCCCGCTTTGGTCAGCCCGGGATCGGAATTATGCCAGCCGGTGTAACTATGAACAGGGAAACTCAGGAGTATATTGACCTACTATCCTATGTTCAGAGCCTGCCAACCACATCTCCTGTAACTGAGGGTGGCCGCCTCTATGATAAATGGTGGGTCGCGTTGGGAATGGAGGAAGCCCCCGCTGGAGACCATCCGTTGTGGGCCACCCAGACTACCAATACTCGTTCCGGGGGTGACACTTGGCGTTGCAAGGAATGTCACGGCTGGGATTACAAAGGCAAGGATGGAGTTTATGGTTCTGGTTCGCACTTAACCGGTTTTCCTGGCGTAATGGATGCCAGCGAAATGTCTGCTGAGGAATTGACGGCATGGCTTAACGGCTCGAAGAATTCTGATCACGATTTCTCAGCTTATATGGAAGAGGCTCAGATCAACATGTTGGTAGCCTTCATCCAGGAGGGTGTAGCGGATAGATCGCCTTACATCAACGCTGATAAGACCGTGAATGGCGATGCTGCACATGGTGAAACCTTCTTCAATTCCACATGTGCCCGCTGTCATGGAGCAGATGGAAAGACAATCAATTTTGGTAACGATGCTGAACCTGAATATCTTGGCACTGTTGGATCCGATAACCCATGGGAAGCCATCCACAAGGGTAGTTTTGGGCAGCCAGGTGAACAGATGCCTGCGGGTTCCAATATGGGTTGGACTATGCAGGATATTGCCGATGTGATTGCTTACCTCCAAACACTGCCGACGAAGTAAGCTGTCTCTATTCATAGGGATAAAAAATGGCCTATGTTTCATAGGCCATTTTGCTTAATCGAATCGGGCAGAAATTCGCTCGCGCGCCTCGTCTAATGGGCATACACCATTGTTATAGGCTTTAACCTTGAGCGGATATTGACTCGCATCCAACTACCCGTAAGCGGCTTACCACTAAAAGAGCATTCGACTCACCTTGAGTCGACTCTGCGCCAGCTCGAATGCACCAGGCAAGATCACGCTATGAATCTTTATTTGCTCTTTGTTTTATCTTTACGAAATCTTTATAATCAGTTGATATTCTTGGATCATCAAAAAGGAGTAAACCATGTTTCTGATGTGGATCGCCCCCTTACTGCTGATCGGATTGGTGGCCTACGCTGTTTCTGGCGATAAACTTGTGAGTGTTCTGAAACCTGTCTCCAGCCGCGCTTGCCCGCATTGCAATCATGCTGTGCAAAGTGACTGGAAGAACTGTCCGTATTGCGGACAGGCATTTTGAGGAGGTTGCTATGTGTGGATGTATGTTGATGCACGCGGCGATGAATCATGATGAGCATCAGACCGCTTCACAAACTGGAACCGCACCCCTTGCTGCTGTCCATTCCACTTCTGACCGACAGTGCGTTCATTGCGGTTTTCAGTTACAACAGGGATATGCGTTCTGCCCCAATTGTGGCATGAATTTGCGGGAAACAGAATGTTCAGCCTGCGGTCAAAAGATTGATTCTTCGTGGAAAACTTGTGCCTATTGTGGATCACCCCTCGGCGAGAGGCAGATGCACGCGACACATCAATAAGCAATACTATACTGTTGAATAAAAAGGATTATTAAAATGAAAAAGATTAACTGGTTGGTTGTTATAGTTGTTGGGCTGATTGCCCTCTTCCTCCTGTTTGGTGCGGGAATGTTTGGTGGGTGGGGCTACCGCGGTGGCTGGGGCATGATGGGACCAGGCATGATGGGTTGGGGTTACTCTCCGTTCGGTTGGATTGGTATGCTCTTCATGTGGATGATTCCTGTGGGCATCATTGTGCTGGCAGTGTTCGGCGTTGTCTGGCTCGTTCGGAATGTTGGAAACAACACAACACCATCTACGCAGACTTCATGCCCCAATTGTGGGAAGGGCACTCAGGCCGACTGGCAGAATTGTCCTCACTGTGGCACGGCATTGAAGTGATGAAATAACCTTTCAAAGCAATAGAATTTCGAGAGTATTTTCAGCCAACAGACTTCTGTTGGCTGAATGATTTAAAAAAAGGGGGAACGTATAAGCAGTCAGGCATACAGGCTTGACCGCATCAAATTCTAATATTAGAATATTCAGTAAATCTAATATATGAGGCAGGCATGACAGACCAACAATTATATGAATTACACGCAAGTATCTGCCAGACACTTGCCAACCCCAAGCGGCTGGAGATCATTAATCATTTGCGAGACGATGAAAAAACTGTTACCGAATTGATGGAAGTCATGCAGGTGAGTCAATCCAACTTATCTCAGCATTTGGGAACCATGCGCCAAAAGGGGATCGTTCTTGCGCGGCGGGATGGGCTCAATATCCATTACCGCCTGAGCAACCCAAAGATCATCAAAGCCTGTGACTTGATGCGTCAAGTCCTGCTGGAAAACCTGGAAAACGGCGCGGTATTGGTTGAAGGCAATCGCGCATAATATTCAACGGAAGAATAAATCTCATGACTGACAATATAAAGACATATCTCTTCATTATCAACGATGCCCCTTATGGCAATGAGCGTCCTTATAATGCCTTGCGCCTGGCGCTCAATCTCGTCAAGAAACCAGAGGCACAGGTACGAGTCTTCCTGATGGGTGATGGCGTTATGTGCGCCCGTAAGGGACAGAACACGCCCAATGGTTATTACAACATCGAACGCATGATCAAGTCGCTTGCCCAGCGCGGCAAGGTTGCAACCTGAGGGTCTTGCAGCGAGGCTCGCGGGCTCGAGCCTGAACTCAAGATTGACGACATTGTGGATGGGGGTATAGATTTGGCGGGACAATGGACGGTGGAAGCTGACCAGGTTCTCGTTTTCTAAAAACATCTCTATCAATGAAAATGGCCTATTGTTCAATAGGCCATTTTGCTTATATCGAATCAGGCAGAAATTCGCTCGCACACCTCGTCTAATGGGCATACACTATTGTTATCTCTTACAAGGTAGGTATCTCATGACTGTCCGTGACCCAGTTTGTGGAATGGAAATCGAACCCCAAGGCGCTTTTGCCAAGCGCGACACATGTCGTAGATGGAAAGACAATCGTTTTTAACGAGGCGAGTAAACCTAGGTATAACAATACTGTCGCGGCTGACAATCCTGGGGAAGACCTTCACCAGGGAAACTTTGATCGGCCCGGTAAAGCTAGGGCAGCAAGTTTACGCCTCCGCTCAATAGTGCCCACAAAATAGTCACTCTCCAATAACAAACTACAGTATAGCGGGAATTCCCACCATACTGTAGCTATGGTGAAGATAAGGTCGGGAGCTTATTTTCTCAGATCCCCATCACGGATTTGGGATGTTTTTCGCACCTTCACAATAGCCTCGCCTCGGCTGGCAACTTGTAGTTTGCTGAATATCGTTGACACCTGATTTCTCACAGTTTTAGGGCTCAATACCAACCTTTCCGCAATTGCCTGGTTGGTCAACCCTTGTGCGATGAGGTCGAGAATCTCGCGTTCGCGCGGCGTCAAATCGGGAAAAGGCTCTTTCGATTGAATGGATGGATTATCAAAATAATGGATCAACCGTTCTGCAACGCGTGGGCTGAAGATGGCCTCACCAGCTGCGGCGGCGTGGATGGCGCGCAGAGTCTCATCGCCCTCTGCTCCTTTGAGTAGATAACCGCGCGCGCCGGCGCGCATAGCGGCAAACAACGAATCGTCGTCGAGCATGGTGACGATCAGCACGGCAATTTCGGGATGGGCGCGTACGATCTGCCGCGTGGCTTCGATCCCGTTCACTTCGGGCATGTTGATGTCCATTAGAATCACGTCGGGATTTAATTCATGAGCGAGTTTCATCGTCTCACGTCCATCCGATGCTTCGCCGACGATTTTCATATCGGCCTCTGTTGAAAGTAGCGCTTTCATCCCAAATCGAAAAACAGGATGGTCATCGGCGATCAATACGCGTATGGTCATGTTCTCTCCAAGGGTAAAACAATAATCAGACGTGTTCCTTTGCCCGAAGTGCGCACAATGCGAAATGTGCCGCCCAACTCTTCGGCGCGCTCTCGCATGGCGCGCAAACCTACTCCGGCGCGATATTTTTGGGGCAACCCTGCGCCGTCGTCGCGGATTTCCAAACGCAGATCGCCATCCACACGCAAGTTGACGTGACATTCATTTGCTTCAGCATGGCGGATGACATTAGTGACGGCTTCGACCGCGATGCGATAGACTGCCGTCTCAACCGCCGCGCTCAACGAGGGGATATCTTCCTGCGCGTCCAGCACGACCCTCAGCCTGCTCTGCCCCAATTGAGTGAATCTTTCCCGCAACGCTTCCACCAATCCCAGATCGTCCAGGGCAGGCGGGCGCAGATCGTAGATGATGCGGCGAATTTCCTGCACTGCGCCTTGCGTTTGTCCTTTCAGGTCGCGCACAAGTGAGGCGGCCGCAGCGGGATCCTGCGTGATCAGTTTTTCGATGGCATCCAGCGTGAGGGACTGGCTTGCCAGCAACGGACCGATTTCATCGTGCAAGTCGCGGCGAATGCGGCGGCGTTCCTCTTCCCGTGAGGTGACCAGTTCCTGCCGCGAGCGCTGCAGATCGGCGGTCAGGCGGACGTTGTGCGCGGCGACTTCAACTTCACGCGCCAGGTCGGCCAGCAGGCGTCCTTCGTTTGGGGTGAAGGATTCGCCCTCAGAACGCTGAGCCAGCACCAGGTCCCCGAAAGATTCGTTCTGGTAGATGAGGGGAAATCTCGTAGCCTCACCCGGCTGGGGAGTCCCGTGCGCCGCAGCGAGGCGCGTTCCATCCCCATCTTTGAATTCAATCGCGACGTAGGGAAGTTTGAGCGTCTGCGCGATGGTCTCCACGATGGTTGGGAGCGTGGTCTCCACCGAACCCGCGGCTTCGAGTTTTTGTCCCAGCCGCGTCAACACGGCATAAGGATCGTCGCGTTCGCCGTACATCATGCGATTGACGAATGTTTGCAAGCGCTCGCGCATAGGTTGAAAGATCACCGCGACTAGGCCAGTGGTCAGGAAGGCGATGATCGTACGGTCGCGCACCTGGACGAGACTTCCAAGATAAGCGACTGTGAAGATGTAAAGCGCCATCGTGCTAACGGTTAGCGTGCCATAGACCAGCGTGCGGTTGATGATGACGTCAATATCGAAGAGGTGATGTCGCACGATGGCAATTCCAATTGCAATCGGGAAGGGCAATACCAGCAAACCGAGCGCATTCGTGCTGATGAGCGGGTGACCCAGGAGCAGTCCGGGCAATAGATACAGAAATATGCCGCCGCCGCCCGATACTAGCGCGGCAAATGTCACCCAGCGTAACTTGCGCCGCGAGTCGGGGTCACGATTCTTTCGATAGGAGACAACCATTACCCACACCATTAGCGCGAGATATACCAGGGCGAGAAAACTTTCGCCGGGAACCCAGCGTCTGATCCAGTCGAGCGCGCCGGCGGAGCCGGGCAGAACTGCCAGGAGATAGAACAGATAGAATGCGTAAGGCGAGGCGTACAAGAGAGGAATCATTTTTGGGTATTTCGATACGAGGGGCAGGGGCTGTGGGAAGACGAGGGCGAAATGCAGACCTGCCACCCAGAACAACATGTACGCGCCGAACGTCGTGGCTTTGAAAAGCCAGAACCCGAGGCCACTCACTATGTCGCTCACTTGCAATCCAAACGACCATGTTGTGGCGCTGAGAATGCCCGAGGCCCAGAGGAACAGGGCACGCGCGGCCGGATCGTTGGTGCGCCGCAGGAAAACGTAAGTGCCGATCAATTGGGCGATCAAGGCAAAGAGGATCGTGCTCCATTCACGCGACAGGATAATTTCAAGAGGGTAGCGGCCAAGAGTGACCGGAACTTCTATTTGTCGCCCGGCGCGAAGCACGGTGTAAGTTATTGTTTCTCCATATTGCCATTGCGGACGCTGGACACCGGGTTGAAACAACGCCTGCGCCCATGTTTCCAAACTTTGTCCATCAAATACCAACACCACATCGCCTTGCTGCAAACCCCCCGGTTGCTCCACGAGAGGCATGACGACCACACCCTCTGCCTGCCATACGTGCTCGCCCGGTTGCAAGCGCGCACCGTCTGACGGGGTGACAAGATGAAGCCACATGAACGCTACCGCGAGCAAGAGCAGGAAGAACGCAATCCACAAGGCGATGAGCGAGCGGCTGGAAATGGATCTCATCAGCCTGATTATAAGTTGGGTTGCACTCCTCCAAACCTTCCATTTTGCTGGCAAATTGATCCTGTGCGGCAGAATCTCTTTCAACGACGCGTCACAACTTTTCGAGGAGGCGGCTTTCGTTAATCATGACGAGCCGGGTAGTCGCGCGTTCGGGCGTGTTCCGCCTTGCGCGTGCAGCCTGTGATCCCGCGCCGCGCTAAGGGGCGTTTAGTGCTTGTGCATCCGCTCGCCGCGCGCCGCGAATTGCGGCGATGCCCGCGAACAGCGCGATGAGATAAGGTAGCTGCGGCGGGTAGAAGTCGTAGAGCTGCGCGCCAAAGAAGATGAACGCCAACATGAACAGGGCGCCGTAACCCACGTGGAGATAGCCGACCCAGCGCGGAAATTCTCCCCGCAAAAACGCCGCGCCCAGCAGTAGCAGCCCGCCCGCGGACAGCCAGGCAAACACGGCTTCCATCCACAGCAGGGTGCGCGACAGGTTGCTATCAGGGATGCGGAGATAGCAGTAGATCACCCAGAATGCACTCCCGATGGCAAACAACGTTGCCCCGGCCACCGGCAGGGTTTGGCGGCTGGTCAGCGCGAGGAGCGCCAGACCGGCCGCGGTCAGGACACCGGCCACGACGAACAACCAGTTGGCTGCGCGCCATGCGCCCGGGTCGGCGGAAATCGCCTCCACCGCCCGGTCGAAATCAAGTTCCTGCACCATCTGTTCGTCCCCAGCCCCGAAGTAGGAGGCTAATACCGCCGAGGCGGCCATCACCAGAACAAATCCTATAATGATCAGCAGGCCGCCCAACATTGCAACCGACCCACTCCAGCGAATGAGATTAGTGGTTGACATTTACTGTACTCCTTTTGTCTGCGGGACGCCGCCCAACACGGTTGGGTCCCATCGTGTCGCGCCGTTATCTGGCACTCGTTTTCTTGCCATAACGCAATCCCGCTGGCAGCAAAACGATGCAGGCCAGTCTCATACGTACGACAGTGCTACTCTATGCATTTGGCTTAATGAATCGAAAGTAGCCAAACGCTAATGCCAGAATTAGGCTAAATATCCATGCCGATCCGAGTGTGGGCCTCCCGTCAAGAGAGGCAGAACGTAGACGGCTACAGCCGCGACGTATCCCAGGAAGAAGACCAGGCAGAGATCGCGTCGGAGAGGACTGTCGTCCGCGCGTGCCGTAGCGATGGAGCAAGAACAAACCAGCAATGGGGGTGAGGATATTGATGGCGCTGCTCAAGAGGAACAATACAACCGAAATCCCGAGCGGACTGAGCCATTTGAACTCGAAAGCAATCTGTGTTGTCATATCATGCCTCCAGAATTTCCTTCAACTTTTTCATGTCGGCTTCCATCTGGCTTTGCTGTTGCTTCATTAGCATTGGCTCGGCCAGTTTGAAGAATCCGCCCGGCTCGGCCTCGACCACGTCGGTGACGTGCGTGCCTCCCTCCACCGACTCGAGAGTGGTGCTGCCCGACATCGGGAACGGGCCTGAGATTGATTTCCAAGCGTATTTTTTCGGTGGTTCGTAAGCAGTGACCTCGCCCTTCGTCTCCAATGTCATGCCCAGGGCTTTGATGTCGAACTTGTAGGTGGAGCCAACCTTCACTGGCCCGGCGGAGGTCATCCCGGCAGCGATCACACCGGTCATCCATTTGACGTTGTTCTGGAGATCCGTGACATAGGCAAAGACATCGTCAATGGGGCGATTGATCACAATGGAGGTTTGAAACGTAGCCATTTTGGTTGTCCTTTCTGTTTGATTCAACGCAGACAGGGCCCACTTCCTTGAGGAGTTCGCGGAGACCCGTCTGCTTTACGGAATCACTTGAGCGCGTCTTCCAACTCAGGCAGGGATTGCAGATACAAGTAGATCGCTTCGAGTTCATGATCAGATAATTGGGAAAGGTCATCCCAGGGCATACCGTTGCCCGTGTTTGTCCGCGCCGCGGCGACAAAAGTCTCCTGCGACCAGCTCCCGAACCCGCCGCCAGGGGTGATATTCGGTCCGGGAGGTGCGCCAGGTTCCGGGTTCTTTCCGCCTGCCAGTTCTGCACCGTGACAGTCGCGGCAACCTGCAACTTGTACCAAATAATCGCCATATTCCACTGTGGCGCCCGGTTCTACTACGGACGGACGTGAGCCAGTGTGGTCAATGAATTCAGCGGGCAGAGCCGCCTCGCCAAATGCCCCGCCCGCGACCAGAACCTTGGTCATGAATGTGAGGCGGATCTCTCCCAATTCGTTGTCCACGGGCGGAAGGCTTTTCAGATAAGCGATCAACTCCCCGAGATCCTCATCGTTCAAGTAGTAATAGTTGCCTGATGGCATTCCTAAAAGCGCCCTGCCTTCGTGTGGATCAATCCCGTGACGGATCGCAAGCACCCAATCGCCGTCGGTGAATTCACTGCCCGCGCCGCCCTCGCCTGGCGTCAGGTTGGGAGTTGGGATATATCCCAGCGTTGAATCATCTACGAGGACTTCACCGGATAAGTCATCGCCATGGCAACTCGTGCAACCCAGGGATGAAGCCCAGCGCTGGCCCGCCTCGATGGCTGCCGCGTCGGTGGGAATGGTGATGGCTTCAGGCTGGACGCTGTATATCCTGGCCGCCCGCGCATTCCCCATGAAATAGAGGGCGGTGACGAGCACGGCGATCAGCCCGATCAGGCTGCCCAGAACGATGCCGATCCATTTGAAAATTTTGCGTAACATTCTGCCTCCTATCCATGATTGGATGTTTGGTACTTCACGAAAGTTGAAGGGATCCCCGAGATCATTCGGGCTTCTCCCAGTCGTACTGATATTGCTAATATATGCTGTAAAGTGTCCCAATGTCATGAGGCCAGCGTCCTCATATGGCTGGGACATTTTGTCTCACGCCATGGGTTATGTCACATAAGCCATTTTGCTTATATCGAATCAGGCAGAAATTCGCTCGCACACCTCGTCTAATGGGCATACACTATTGTTATCTCTTACAAGGTAGGTGTCTCATGACTGTACGTGACCCAGTTTGTGGAATGGAAATCGAACCCCAAAGCGCTTTCGCAAAACGCGAGCACATGGGGCAGGCGTTTTATTTTTGCTCTCAATCTTGTGTGGATCAATTCGACAAGAATCCACAGCGTTACATGATGACTTCAGCAACGACAGGCTTCAACCCTGAGCGGATATTGACTCGGATCGAACTTCCCGTCAGCGGTTTGCCATTGACGGAGCATTCGACTCACCTTGAGTCGACTCTGCTCGCGCTCGAAGGCGTAAGCGGGGTAAATGTCAATTTGAAGACGGGCAGGCTTGAGGTCCAGTATGATGCAAAAAAAGTCGATGTGTCACAACTCATGAATGCAGTCAAATCCATTGGCTTTCAAGTCGGCGGGACAAGAGTCAAGATCGGCATCGAGAACTTACGTTGCGCATCATGTGTCAACTTTATCGAAGACGAATTGAAAGCCACACAGGGCGTATTGAAGGCAAACGTCAACATCGCCACGCAGGAAGCAACGGTGGATTATCTTCCGCAGAATACAACACTCTCGCAATTGAATGCTGCGATTGAAGCCTGGGGCTATAAGCCGCGAGCTGCATCCAGTAACGAGCCTGTGGACAAGCAGGCAGAAGCCCACGCACGCGAATATCGCAAGTTGATGAATAAATTTTGGTTTGCGGCTGCGGTGGCTTTGCCTGTGATGGCAACGGCATATTATCAGGTTGTACCATTCCTGCGCGACCTGAGCATGGACTCGTTGCGATTGTTATGGGGCATTACTGCATTGTTAACCTTGCCTGTCATGTTCTGGTCTGGCAGTGACTTCTTCACGGGTGGGTGGGCGGCATTCAAACATCGTTCGGCGAATATGAATACACTGATTGCATTAGGTACGGGCGCGGCGTGGTTGTATTCGACCTTTGCGATTCTGTTTCCATCGTTTTTTCCAGAAGGCACATCCGAACCATTCTATGATGTGGTTGCGGTGGTAATTGCGTTGGTTGTGTTGGGGCAGGCGCTTGAGCTTCGCGCCAAGGGACAATCCAGTGCGGCAATCAAAAAATTGCTGGGCTTACAAGCCAAGACCGCGCGCGTCATCCGCGATGGAAAAGAAATGGATTTACCTGTTGAAGAAGTTTTGGTTGGTGATGTGATCCAGGTTCGCCCTGGCGAAAAAGTTCCCGTGGATGGAGTCATTGTTGAAGGCAGTTCCGCTGTGGATGAGTCCATGCTGACGGGTGAGTCGCTGCCCGCTTCCAAGAAGATGGGTGATGAAGTTATCGGCGCGACCATAAATAAAACTGGCGCGTTCAAATTCCGCGCTACGAAAGTTGGTAAGGATACTGCACTGGCACAGATCGTGAAAATGGTGCAGGATGCACAAAATTCCAAAGCGCCGATTGCTAGACTGGCCGACATCATCTCTGGTTATTTTGTTCCCATCGTGATGATCCTGGCCGTGTGGACCTTCGTCATCTGGTTCGTGGTTGGGCCGCAGCCACAACTCGTTTATGCCCTGGTCACAAGCGTGACTGTGCTCATCATCGCCTGTCCATGTGCGCTGGGGCTTGCCACACCGATGAGCCTGATGGTCGGCATCGGCAAGGGTGCTGAACATGGGATTCTGATCCGCTCTGGCGAAGCCTTGCAAACCGCGCGCTCGATTCAAATCGTGGTGCTGGATAAGACAGGCACGATTACGAAGGGGAAGCCTGAGTTGACGGATACAGTTATGAGTGAGCAGTCGTCAGTAGACAGTGATCAGTTATTGAGGTTGGCGGCTTCGGTGGAAAAAGTGAGCGAGCATCCTTTGGCGCAGGCAATTGTGGAAGGTGCGCAGGCGCGTAAATTGGAATTCGCAGATGTAAAAGATTTTGAGGCCATTCCTGGTCATGGTGTATCGGCAAAAGTTGAAGGTAAAAGTATATTGATTGGCAATCTCAAATTGATGAACCGCGAGAATATTGCACTTGGTTCGCTCGAAGAAAAATCGAAGGCACTTGCTGATGATGGCAAGACTCCGATGTATATCGCAATTGATAACAAAGCCGCAGGCATCATCGCGGTGGCAGACACGGTGAAAGAAGATTCCGCTGAAGCAATCAAAGCCCTGCAAAGTTTGGGCATCGAAGTTGTGATGATCACAGGCGATAACCGCCGCACCGCCGAAGCGATTGCACGAAAAGTCGGTGTGTCACGCGTACTGGCGGAGGTTTTACCTGAAGATAAAGCGGGTGAAGTGAAACGTTTGCAGGTTGGAAAGTTTGAACGTTCAAACCTGCAAACGTTCCAACGTGAAACTGTGGTGGCGATGGTCGGCGACGGCATCAATGACGCTCCCGCACTCGCCCAGGCGGATGTCGGCCTCGCCATCGGCACAGGCACAGACGTTGCCATCGAAGCCTCAGATATTACGCTCATCAAGGGCAGCCTCAAGGGAGTGGTGACGGCCATCGAAGTCAGCCGCGCCACGATGACAAACATCTATCAAAATTTGTTTGGAGCGTTCATCTATAACACGCTTGGAATTCCTATCGCCATGGGATTGCTCTACCCATTCTTTGGCTTGTTGCTCAGTCCATTGATTGCAGGCGCAGCCATGGCGTTCTCGTCTGTGACAGTTGTTGGCAATGCCAATCGCCTGCGCGGATTCAAGCCCAAATTCAGCGCCAGGTAATTCACGGAGTCCAAAGTCTTCAGCCTTTGGACATGTGCGCAAGAAACAATTTCCAACGTCAGGAGACGTTGGACTCCGTAGAACGAAATGAGGTTGTGATGAAGATTGAAATACTCTACTTCGACGGTTGCCCCTCCTGGGGAGATGGCTTGAAAAATCTTGAAGCCGCCTTGCAGGAGGAAGGTCTAACCGCCTCTGTGAAAATGGTGAAGGTGGAGGATGATACAGACGCGGCACGCTTGAAATTTCTCGGTTCTCCATCCTTCGTCGTGAACGGTCATGATCTTTGGCATGAGGAACGTGAAAATTATTCATTGAGTTGCCGTGTCTATGCCACGCCTGAAGGCGTCAAAGGTTTTCCAACTGTTGCCATGTTGAGAGAACAACTCAAGCAGTTAAAGCAGGTGTAATATGACTCGCTATATTCCCGCTCTTAGCTTCAAATGGCTCACACCGCTTTACGATCCACTTCTCAAATGGGTCATGCGTGAGGAAACTTTCAAACGCAAATTAGTTCAGCAGGCAAACATCCAGCCAAAGATGAAAGTCCTCGATCTCGGTTGTGGCACAGGCACGTTGACCCTTATGCTCAAGCGCGCATATCCCGAAACCGAAGTCACAGGGCTGGATGGCGACTCACAAGTGCTGGACATCGCGCGCGATAAATCTCACGGCACAAGTATTCAATGGGATGAGGGACTCGCTTCTTCCCTCCCGTATCCTGATTCTGTTTTCGATAGAGTGGTCACCAGCCTTGTCATTCACCACCTCGCCACCGACGATAAGCGCCGCGCGTTCAAAGAGATTTACCGCGTGCTAAAACCGAACGGCGAATTGCACATTCTCGACTTCGGCGCGCCACATTCATCCCTCACACGCTTCATGACGAGCTACATGCGCCGCCTCGAAGAAGCCGCTGACAATTTCGACGGGCAGATTCCGCTCTTCGTAACAGAGGCAGGTTTCAGCGGAGTCAAAGAAGCGCAGCATTTCGTCACCATATTCGGTCCGCTATCTTTATGGCAGGCTGTCAAAGGAGCATGATATGTCATCCATCCAAATCTTTGTGATTTTTTCAGGGCTCGTTCTATCAATTCTCATTGCATGGTATTTCTGGTTCGCGCCCAAGGCACAGACACGTGCTGCCGTTTCAGAATCTGGCGCGCAGGAAGTGGCGATCACCGTGAAAGGCGGATACACACCCGATGTGATCGTGGTGCAAAAAGGACGACCTGTGCGATTGACATTCACGCGCCAGGAAAGCGCCGCCTGTTCGGAACAGGTGTTATTCCCAGATTTCAATAAGAGTTCACCTTTACCTGAAGGCGAGCCAACCACGATTGAGTTCACGCCCGATAAAGAAGGTGAGTACGGCTTTCAATGCCAGATGGGAATGCTGCGTGGCAAGTTGATCGTGGAGTAAAGAAAGGATGCAAAAATGAAAAACGGCAGAACGAATTTCTCCATACTTGCTTATCTCTCTGCCTTCATCATCGGGGTCATATTGTTCTGGTCTTTTGGAAAATACTGGCTTGACCTCACATCAATACTTGTTTTCCTGGCTGGGCTAAGCGGTGTGGCAGTATCCGTGCTTATCATTGGAACATGGAATATGCTCAAGCATTCAAACAGGCACAATAACTGACGTAGCGCAAGATGTCATCTTGCGCTACGGTCTTTTTTTATTATTTGTAATCCAAGTTGCTACCTTGCTGAATTTTTGTAAGTTTTAACGCAAAGACGCAGAGTCGCAAGGGAAAAAACAATAGAATCTTTGCGCCTTGGCGACTTTGCGTTAAGAATCTCGATTAAAAGCAGATCAAAAAGTGAAGGTAGCAACTTGCGTTATTTGTAACAAACGCCCTATGATGTTTGGCATCAGTCATTTAGCCTATGAGAAGTCACGCCATATCACGCTCTAAGGTTTGGGCCTGATACGATAAGATTTGCCAACTTTGATTAACAGGAGGCAAGTCTTTCATGAACAGAACGATGCTCAGAAGTACGGCGGTGTTATTGGTCACCGCCATTTTGTTGCTAACGACCAATATTGCATTAGCTGATGGCGGGGATGATGGGTATATTGCAACGGCAAACGGTTATCAGGTTGAATTGGTCTTCGGAGCGCCAGCTAAAACTGGCGATAACGAATTCCACGTTCAAATCACCGATTCAATGGACGTGCCCGTTCCAAACGCGGAAGTGGAAATATCCTGCCTGCCTGTTGAAGAGATGTCTGACCATGAAGAAGGTGTCAGTGCTGAGTCGCATACCTCAGACAGCATGAGCGGAATGGACATGCCAACCGAAGCTCCAACCGTAGATGGTATGAGCAGTATGCCTGGTATGGATCAGCCCGCGGTTGATGAGCATAGCGAAGAGCCGATCCTGGTCAGTTTGGATCCTGCACATGAATCGGGTGAATATACAGGCGAAATATCCCTCGATAAATCTGGGGCTTGGATCTTCAATGTTCATTTCACCGTAAATGGCGAAATGACAGAAGTTGAAATTCCCGTTGAGGTGGCCCGTACCACTTCCAATTATGGCATTCTAGCGGGCTTCTTTGGCTTCAATGTCACAGTGATCGCTGCTGCGGCCATCATGAAACGAAAACCCATTTCAAAATAATTTCCAAGAGACTATTTCATGACCACCCCTATCAAAATTCAAAATTTACCCCTATTGAACGGCGGCAACCTGCTCGGCAACAAATGGATTGACCGTTTCGTTAAAAGCCGCTGGTTCCCTGGCATTATCCAATGGCCGACCTTGATGGTTTTCATGCTCATCATGTTCCAATTGATCCTTGGCCCTGAAGCCGCACACGATAATTTTGGCACCGCCCTCACATGGGTGCTATGGTGGCCGCTGATCCCGATCATCTTTTTATTTTTAGGACGCTTCTGGTGTGCGATTTGTCCATTTGCAAAGATCAACGACCTGGTTCAAAAATTCGTTGGCAACAATCGTCCTGTTCCAAAGTTTCTGAAAAAATACGGCATCTGGATCATCGACGCGCTCTTCATCTTCATTACCTGGAGTGACCACGTTTGGGGTGTAGTGGAGAATCCGCTTGGCTCTGGCGTCCTAATGTTGACTCTTACAACTGGTGTGGTTGTCTCCGGCTCGTTCTTTGAGCGCCGCACTTTTTGCCGTTACGTTTGTTTCCTAGGTGGGCTTTCAGGAAATTATGCGCGCACCGGTATGTTGAGCTTGCGCGGGACACCCGAAATCTGCGCGACTTGTACAATCGCCGCTTGCTATAAAGGCACAGAGAAAGCACCAGGTTGCCCATTGTTTGAATTCCCCAAGACAATGACATCCAGTGCCAACTGCGTTATTTGTGGAGAGTGTATAAAAAACTGCCCCAATGACTCAATTCAGCTCACGCTGCGTGCGCCTACAAAAGAGTTATGGTTTATCCGCAAGCCTAAAATGGAAGAGGCGTTTTTGTCGGCAGTTATCATGGGCATCGTCTTCGTACAGAACGTGACCATGCTGGAAGTGTGGGGCTCCATGCTGAAGTGGTTGGAGCAGGTGACGGGCACAACCAGTTACGCCGTCACATTCAGCATTACCTTTGCGATTTCCATCATCATTCCAGTGGCTTTGCTGGGTCTGGCTTCCTGGATCGCAAGCAACTTCAACAAGGCTGCTCTGGTGGAAAACTTTGCCCGCTTCGGCTATGCCATCATCGCGTTGGACGTGGCTGGGCATATCGCTCACAACCTGTTCCATCTGTTGGCGGAGGGCAAGTCAATTTTTTACACCGCGCTCGGCCTCTTTGGAATGGAAGTACATGGCGCTTCGCCCGCCATTCTCGATATGGGCACAATTCAAGTATTGCAATTCGGCTTGATCGTACTGGGTTTCATTGGCTCCGTGTACACAGCTTATCGAATTTCCAAATCCAATCACCCAGATGGTAAAGTTTGGGGGACGTTTACTCCCTTTGCAGCCCTGATGGTCATCCTTACCATAATGAACGTAATCCTGTTCACGCTTCCGATGGCGATGCGTATGTAGCCCCATCTTTTTCCAATCTGGTATGCTCTGGCGCAGGATTTTTTTCTTGCGTCAGAGCCCTTATTATGTTATTTATATACAAAAGGATACCTCAGATTTGACCCAGAACATTCCCACCCCATTGCCTGAATATGAAACCGTCTGCGGAGGCAAGATTGAAGACCCGACGAAATATCCAAGCGCTATGTATCGAGGCGAGCGGGTCTATTTCTGCACCCGTGCCTGCTTGCGCGTCTTCGAGCAGGATCCTGATCCGTTCATGGCTGGCGAAGTGGAACATCCGCTCGAGGATGATTGATTGCAGACTTCGGAAGTCTCAAAGACTTCCGAAGTTTTTTTATGATGACATTCATCATAAGCCATTTGGCGCATAGCTTCGTCCGCCATACTGCGCTGGAGACAATCGAATTGTAAGGCTACTATTGGGCTATCCGATTGCGGAGGCCCAATATGTTTTCAAAGACAAGCAAACTCTTTATCTTTTTCCTGATCGTAGTTCTATTTTCAACCGCAATTTCCGCTTGTTCAACACAAAGCGGACCAGGCGATCTGCACATGCTGCCTATGGATCAAATGCCTGCGGAAGTACAGTCCGCGCCTGTGACGGTGCAAACAGCCTATCAATTCGCAGCGGCCAATCCCGACATCATGAAAGATATTCCCTGCTATTGTGGATGCGGCAGCATCGGGCACACCTCTAATTATGATTGCTATGTTTCGGAAGTGGACGCTCAGGGCAAAATTACTTTTGACAACCATGCCCTCGGCTGCTCCATCTGTGTGGACATCACGCAGGATGTGATGCGATGGTTGCAGGATGGAAAAAACGCACAGGATGCCAGAGCATACGTAGACGCAACCTATTCCAAATACGGTCCATCAAATATTCCCTAGCCCATGAACTCGCGCTTCTCTCTTCTCTTTTTTATAATGGCTGGATTGGTGGTGGCGTTCGCGCCGCTGCCAATCCAGCCCATTGCGCCTCAAGAGCGGGCCTTTCAGATTGATGCGCGACAATTTGCCTATTCTCCCTCCGAGCTTAGAGTCAACCCAGGTGACACGGTGACCATCCAACTCGTCAGCACAGACGTGGTACATGGGCTATACGTGGATGGTTACGATATTTCCGTTGAAGCCGACCCAGGCCAGACCGCAACATTGACCTTTATCGCAGACAAGCCAGGCTCTTTCCGCTTTCGATGTAATGTCACCTGTGGAGCCATGCACCCATTCATGATCGGAAAATTAAACGTAGGTTCGAATAATTGGCTTTATCGTTCTATTGGACTTGCGAGTCTTGTCGTAGTCGGATTATTTCCTCTTTCTTCTTTCCTAGCTGAAAGAAAGACGAAAGAAGAAAGAAATATTGCCTAAATTATGAATCGTATTGAACTTACTCGTAGTCCCTTCATAAAAAACGCACTGAAAAGCCGCTATCCCCAACTGACGGTATTCATTGTGATGTTGGCGGGATACGCCTTCGCCATTCTTGCAGGACTCATCGGCACACCAGTCGGGAGCCACAACTTCAGCATTGTCTTCGTATGGATCGCGTGGTGGGCGATCCTCATTCTCGTGGCCGTTCCATTCTTCGGGCGTGGATGGTGCGCAGTATGCCCGATCCCGCTCCCAGGTGAATGGTTGCAACGTGGAGCAATACTACGCCCTGAGCGGACGCTGAGCTTGTCGAAGCGGAAGTCGAAGGGCAGATGGCTTAATCTACGCTGGCCGAAATTTTTCCGCAATATATGGCTGCAAAATATTTCTTTTCTTCTATTAGCATTATTTAGCAGCGTTCTGCTCACTACACCGAACATTACAGGCATTGTTTTGGCAGCGATGTTATTCGCCGCGATTGGTCTTAGCACTATTTTCGAGCGCCGCGCTTTTTGTCGTTATCTCTGTCCAGTGGGCGGATTCATCGGTTTGTATTCGCAAACCGCACCTATCGAATTGCGGATCAAAGACAAGCAAGTCTGTGTAAGCTGTGAAGGCAAGCCTTGTTACAACGGCTCAGCAAATGGCTACGGCTGTCCGTGGGATGTCTTCCCTGGCGGACTCACAAAGAATACCTATTGCGGCTTATGCATGGAATGTATCCGCACCTGCCCGCACGATAACATCGCGATCAACCTGCGTCCGTTTTCTGCTGACCTTGCAAAGCCATCCACCAGAATGGATGAAGCCTTCAAGGCCTTCATCATGCTCGGCTCAGCCATGATCTATGCGGGAGTCTTACTTGGCCCATGGGGCGTGCTCAAGGATGCAGCCTACAACGTTGGCACAAGTGCATGGTTTATGTATGCCATTATTTTTCTCGCAACCATCTTTATCGTTCTTCCTGGCCTCTTTACACTTGGCATACTAAAAACGAAGAACACTCTTCCACTCAAACAACGATTTGCTTCTCTCGCAACCGCCCTCATCCCTCTTGGTTTGATGTTTTGGGTCGCATTCAGTCTATCCTTTGTGCTCACCAACGCAACCTACATCCTTGCTTCGTTATCCGATCCGCTTGGTCTTGGTTGGGATTTATTTGGCACAGCGAACGCCGCATGGCAACCCATGCTCACGTCCATTCTTGCACCTGCGCAAACACTGGCACTTGTTGGCGGGTTGATCTGGTCCGCACGAACAGCACGGAAAACTGCAAATGAAATAAAAACATCTTCAAGCCCTGTCATCGCATTTTGCTTCATTCTCACATTGGTTATGCTTTGGTTGTTGCTATGAAAACAGAGGTACCGCGACATTTATGTCGCAGCCTACTTGGGAGGGCGAGATAAATCTCGCCGTACAATATTTGCTATGAAACGCTCGGAACTCCTCTCACGTATTTTCGTAACGGTGGCAGTTATCGGCGCGGTTGGAACGCCGCTCTTCCTCTGGGCACGCACACCTCTCATCCATGCAAAAATCGCAGAAGATGGCGGCTGGAATCCCGATGTCATCCATGCGAATGTGGGTGAGCCGCTTCATCTGAAACTCACATCCGATGATGTTGTTCATGGATTCGGTGTTGGTCAAATGGATATGCAAAGTGTGGATGTGATGCCTGGCAAAGTCACTGACATCACATTGACTTTTGACAAGCCTGGGATTTATACATTCTTCTGCACACGCTGGTGTGGACTCAATCACTGGCGGATGCGCGGCACGATTGAAGTGTCAGGCGCTTCGGCCTCACCCGAACCTGTTTCGGTTCCAATGTATGTGACTCTCGGCCTCGACATTGACGCTCCGCACGAATCGCCTATTATCCCTGACCAAACACCCTCAGCGATTCGAGGTTATGAATTCGTTGTTAATTCTCCAATTCTCCAATCCTCCAATTACTATCGTTCACATTCACCATATCAAATATTTGATGAGCTAAGCAGCACATCGCTTACAGAATCACAACGCTGGGATTTAACCGCTTACATCTGGCAATCCAATACAACAAAAGAATCCCTTGCAAATGGGCAGCAACTCTATGCCCAAAACTGCGCAGCCTGTCACGGCGAGAATGGCGCAGGTAATGGAGTCTTTGCCGATGATCTTTCCGTGGCTGGTGAATTGTCCATGCAAACGATGGTAGGCGCGGAAGCTATGACGATGCAGACACCTGTGGATTTCACCAACCCAACACGAATGCTTGGTGCGAGCCCTGCACTGTTACAAGGAAAGATCCTGCGCGGCGGAATGGGTACAGGTATGCCAATGTGGGGCCCGATATTTACCGAAGAGCAAATCTGGGATTTGATCGCATATTTATTTTCATTCCAGTTTGAATATCAAAAGTAAGGAGGCTCAATGAGTAAAAAGAGCAAGAAGTACAGAAAGCAAAAGAGGAATTTCCCCTGGCCGCTTGTAGCCCTTGGTGGGGTTCTGTTGTTAGTAGCAGCATTCTTCTTCGCCAATCAAGGCGGCGGTAGCGGCACGCCCTCCATTGTGGTGGATCAGCAAAAGATCGATTATGGTGATGTGAAGTTCAATGTCAACAAGACCTTCGCCATTAAAGTAACAAACACTGGTGACGGCACGTTGCGTTTCAAGGAAGAGCCGTACATCGAAGTATTGGAGGGGTGCTGACCTCCTCAACTGACCATCGGTTCGATGGTACTCAAACCTGGCGAAAGCACAATTGTTGAATCAAGTGTCTTCATGATGCACGAAGGCATGGATGGCCCGCACAATTTCGGAGTTCATCTGAAAACGAATGATCCTGAAAACCCTGACCTCGTTGTGAATGTGTTGTCAAACTGGATTCCGTAAAATCTCGGATCTAAATTGTTTTACTACAATCGGCAGTATGACCATGGTCATACTGCCGATTGTCTTTTCT
>NZ_JBXMTI010000027.1:0-2482 GCF_057083605.1 Candidatus Villigracilis sp.
TTGTTTCGCCCCTACGTTCTTATTCATATCTCTTTGTATTCAAATGTGTGATGGCAATCGCCAGAGCATCGGCGGCATCATCGGGCTTGGGGATGGAGTCCAATTGCAACAGGGCGCGCACCATTTCCTGTACCTGGCGTTTATCGGCAGAGCCGTAACCAACCACTGCTTGTTTCACTTCATTGGGCGTGTATTCGAATGGATCAATACCTGCCTTTTGCAGGCAGAGCATCACTACACCGCGCGCCTGCCCCACGGCGAGGGCGGTTTTGACATTGCTTGAGAAGAATAGTTTTTCTACAGCAGCGGTTTCAGGCTTGTGCTTTTTCAACAACTTGTTGAGATCATCGAATAACATTTCAAGCCGCACTGCTGGGGTCGCATCTTTTGGAGTGGAGATAACGCCAAAGGAAACAGCCACCAGCTCACCGTCGGGCATGAGGCGCACGAGTCCGTATCCTGTGGTGGCGGTGCCGGGGTCAATTCCGAGGGCGAGGGTCATTGTTTTAAATAATGAACCGCGAAGGCCGCTAAGAACGCGAAGAATCTTAAGAAAGAATCTTTGCGATCTTTGCGCTCTTCGCGGTTAAAAGTTCTTAAGCGGCTTCGAGGGCGGCCAAGGCTTCGTCTGAAACTTTGACGTTGTGGAAAACATCCTGCACATCGTCGAGTTCTTCGATGGCTTCCACCATCTTCATGAACTTCAAAGTTGATTCCACATCAAGTTCGATCTCCTGCTTGGGAATCATGCGCAAGCCTGCTTCATCAGGATGAACATGAACTTGATGCAGCGCATCGGCGATGGTTTTGAAAGATTCAACAGGGCCATAAATTTCAATTGTCTCTTCGCCATCCACCACATCATCCGCGCCGACTACGATGCCGAGTTCAAATGCTTTATCAAAAGACATTTGGCTTGAAGGGAAAGCGAAATAAGATTTGCGGTCGAACTGCCAGGCCACTGCGCCGGGCTCGGCCATGTTGCCGCCGTATTTGGTGAAGGCATGGCGCATATCGGGCACAGTGCGATTGCGGTTATCGGTAACACAGGTAACCATCAGCGCCGAACCGTGCGGGCCGTAGCCTTCGAAGGTGATCTCTTCAAAAACGGCACTGTCTTTGTCTTCACCTGCGCCGCGTTTGATGGCGCGTTCGATATTTTCCTTGGGCATGTTTTCTGCGCGGGCTTTATCCACCGCAAGCCGCAAACGGAAATTTGAATCAATATCGCTGCCGCCTTCACGGGCGGCAATCACGATCTCGCGCGCGAGGCGCGTAAAAATGGCGCCGCGTTTGGCATCTGCCACGCCTTTCTTGCGCTTAATGGTAGACCACTTGGAATGACCAGACATACACGTTCTCCTTCAAAGTATGAACCACATTCGTGGGGAATTTTGTGTTGAGCGAAAAAATTATACCATGCGGTTTTCTTCGTCAATCTTCGCTAATCGCCACGAAAAATTACTCGATGAAAAAGCCCACGCCCATTGCTCGCGGCCCCGCATGAACGACGATGGCGGGAGGCAATTGATAGATCGGGATATTTTGGATGTTCACCTGCGCTTTCAATTCTGCGACAAGGGACTCCGCTTCTTTCTCCGCCTCAACCTGCAACACACACAAATGGGCATTGTCTCCGCCTTTGCATTGTTCTGCCACCACCTCCACGAGACGTGCCAGCACGCGCTTTTTTGTCCGCTGTTGTTCAAAGGATTCGACCTGCCCATCTTTCACCTGCAAAATGGGTTTGATCTCCAACAGTTCCGCCAATAATCTTTTCGCCCCGCCGATGCGACCACCTTTCGCGAGATATTCAAGCGTGTCCACAAGAAAGTACAGCCTTCCGCGTGGGATCATGTCATTAAGCTTCGCCTCGATCTCATCAGCGGATTTGCCAGCCTTCGCCATATCATCAGCTAAAAGCACAAGGGAACCGAGGTTGCAGGAGACAGTTTGAGTGTCGATCACGCGAATATCCACATCTGGGAATTCCTGTGCCGCTGTCTGCGCCGAGCGGACTGTTCCGCTTGCTTTGCCAGTTGGGGCAATCACGATCACGTTGTTGCCTTTTTCCTTTGCCTGCTTGAAAATTGGATAATACAACGATGGCTCAGGCGCTGATGTTTTGGGTAACTCTTTGGCAGCCTTCAGCTTTTGCAGGAATGCGGCTGTATCCATGTCCTTGTCGTCATGAAATGCCTCTTCCCCGAACATCACAACCTGTGGGATCAACGAAATCCCACGCTTTGCGATCAGGTCATGCGGCAATCCACAGGTGGTGTCAGCGACAATTTTTACCATAGCATCCTCTTGAAAGTATTGTAGCCGCCGGTATTTAATTATCCAATTGTCAAAAAACCTATGAAACCATGACTTTTGTCTATTTGTTTACATCAATTGATGCAGTATTATAATAATGAGAGATATTACACAGTATCGCATAATTTACTAAACCAAGTTGTGATATTTACTCGCAATTTCC
>NZ_JBXMTI010000028.1:0-47111 GCF_057083605.1 Candidatus Villigracilis sp.
GCACATTTGCTAATTCAACTAATAGGTGATAATAAAGACCTTTTGCTGTTGGAAAGGTTTTTATTGTTGGACAAAGTTTCAGTTCTCAAAGAAAAAGGCACTTTCTTCATTAAAGTTCATGACCTATCAGAAGGCATAGAAATGGTTGACGCAGAAAAAGAAGCCATTCGAATTATTGAAACAATAAATGGCGCTACAAAGCTCTATCATAAAAAGTTCAAAGGGGTTTCTTTTAAGAGAATAGATAGGGTCAATAAAGATGGTACTAAACAGGGAATGATATTCATCCAGGCAACGGCAAGGAATTTTGAAATACCTGTGTTTATGGATACAGATACAACGCTTGGAAAATGGATATCAACG
The DNA here is from genome assembly GCF_057083605.1 of Candidatus Villigracilis sp. Lineage (NCBI taxonomy): Bacteria > Bacillati > Chloroflexota > Anaerolineae > Anaerolineales > Candidatus Villigracilaceae > Candidatus Villigracilis > Candidatus Villigracilis sp. The sequence continues at coordinate 364 of NZ_JBXMTI010000028.1, forward strand.
GCTCTACAACACGAATCGGTAAACAAGGCATTAATGTTATATGGTTCTCTTGAACATACTTGGAAAGGTTTGTATATGGTACTCGAGGTAGTAGAGAAGGATATTGGCGGCTTTGCCAAATTGATTGCAAATAACTTGGCAACCAAAGAAGAAATTCGGTTATTTAAACATACGGCTAACAATTATAGTGTCACAGGAAAAGATGCACGACATGCTATAGATAAAAATCAACCACCGTCGCATCCAATGCAACTAGTTGATGCCAACAAGCTCATTCATACAATTCTGATTAAATGGATTGAAGCTAAATCTCTTAAACATCAATGAAAGAACTCATCTATTCCCGCAATGCAATATATGAAGTTCTGCGCGCGAAACGCAGGCAGGTATTTTCTATTGAGATCGCCGAAGGGGTGCAGGAGAAGGGCAGGATCGAGCAAATTCTCCAGTTGGCAAAAGAGCAGAAGATCAAGGTCAACCGCGTGCCGCGGCCCAAGGTGGATAAAGTGCATCAGAACAACCAGGGTGTGGTGGCCGAAGTTAGCGGATATCCATACGCGGATGTGCTCGATATACTTGAACGCGCAAGCGGAGAACTGCCTTTTATTCTGCTGCTTGATTCTCTACAAGACCCGCAGAACTTTGGCACGCTCATCCGCACGGCGGAGGCGCTGGGTGTGCATGGCGTGGTCATTCCATCCGCGCGTTCGGTGGATGTGACGCCTGCCGTGGTCAACGCATCTTCTGGCGCGAGCGAGCATATGCTGATCGCCCAGGCGAATCTGTCCCAGACCATTGATGCGCTCAAAGACAATGACATCTGGGTCGTCGGGCTGGACCAGGCCGGGGCGGAGATCGAGGCGGGCTCTCGTCACCTCAAAGGCGCATTGGGGCTGGTTGTCGGCTCCGAGGGCGAAGGCCTACATGAGCTCGTCCGCAAGAAGTGCGACATCCTTTTGAAACTGCCGATGAAGGGCAAAGTCGAATCATTGAACGCGGCAGTAGCGGGGTCTGTTGCGCTTTATCTGGCGTATCTGGCACGTTCGTAAGGGCGCGTCGCGACGCGCCCCAACAGGAGAAGTAATGCCTCAAGCAACGTATCATTTTCCAAGAGGATTTTTATGGGGGACGGCGACTGCATCACATCAGGTGGAAGGCAATAACACAAATAACAATTGGTGGAAGTGGGAACAGGACGGTCATACCGACGGGACATCTGGGCTGGCCGCCGATTGGTGGGGCGGACGCTGGCGCGAAGACTTCGACCGCGCCGCCGAAACGGGACAGAATGCACATCGTCTTTCTGTAGAGTGGAGCCGCATCCAACCCACGCCTGATACATGGGATGAGGAAGCTCTCGAAAAATATCGCGCCATGCTGCGAGGCTTGAAAGAACGCGGCATCACTCCGTTCGTCACATTGCATCACTTCACCGATCCGCTTTGGGTGACGGAACGCGGCGCATGGGAAACCGAAGATATCGTTCCGCTGTTTGAGAAATACGTTCACAAAACGGTGGATGCATTGAAGGAGTATTGCACCTTATGGTGCACGATCAACGAACCGACGGGTTATGCCTTGAATGGATACGTTGTCACCGGTGTTGACTCATTCCCGCCTGGAAAAAACAGCATGAAACTTGCCATGCAAGTGCAGGCCAACCTGATCCGCGGGCATGCGGCGGCTTATCGCACCATCCATCTGATCCAACCAGAGGCGAGAGTGGGAATCGCGCATCATTATCGTTCCATTGCCCCGCATCATGCCTGGTCGCCATTGGACAAATGGGTGGCGCATAATTTTTTCAGCTCAATCAACCTGGGCTTTCCCTCGGCGCTGGCCGATGGAGTCATGCGGTCACCCATCGGTTCCGTACGCATTCCGGAAGCCAAAGGTACGCAGGATTATTTTGGCTTCAATTACTACACGAGAGAGCATGTCACTTTCAATCTGCTAAAACCCGCCACCCTATTTGGGCGCCATTTTTATCGCAAGGATGCCGAACTGAGTGACGGCGGCTTCCTTGCCAACGAACCGGATGGAATGTTCGAAGGGTTGAAGTGGGTCGTGCGCACCTTCCCCAACCTGCCGATCCTGGTCAGTGAGAATGGCGTAAATTCAGCCGACGATGGCATCCGCCCGGGCTACATCGCGCAGCACATTCACCAGATGTGGCGCGCCGTCAACTTCAACTGGCCGATCAAGGGATATTTCCACTGGTCGCTGGTGGATAATTTCGAATGGAGTTTCGGTTGGAAGCATCGCTTTGGCCTGTGGGGACTCGACCTGGAGACCCAAAAAAGGATCCGTCGTCCCTCTGTGGATTTTTACGCAGAGATCTGCAGGGAGAATGGCATCTCCTCCGAGATGGTTCAGAAGTATTGTCCCGAAGTGTTTGAGAAGTTGTTCCCATCGTAATCATATAGGGACGGAGCGGCGCTCCGTCCCTATACATAATGCCACATGAACAAATTAAATCTCCCGCCCGATTTCATTAGAAACATACATAGTTCGTTTGGTGAGGAGGGGAAAACATTTATTGAAAACCTTCCCAACCTTATCGAGCAGGCATCTGCACGCTGGGGACTGACGGATGTTCAGCCTGTTTCAAATTTATCCTATAACTTTGTGGCGTTTGCAAAACAGGTCTCGATACGCCCGACGAACACGGGCTACTCGACCGGCGGAAATTATCAAGATGTAATGCTGAAAATCGGTGTGCCTCACAAAGAGCTAAACAGTGAATTTGCGGCATTGAAATTCTTAAACGGCGAGGGGGTATGTCAAGTATTGGAATGTGATGAGGAGCTGGGCTCGGCATTATTGGAAAGACTCAAGCCCGGCACGATGCTCTCTGAATTGGAAGACGACGATGAACGCACGCACATCGCTGTGGATGTGATGCAGAATTTGGTATTCCGTAGGGGCGGGGTGACCCCGCCCCTACAAGATAAATTTATAAAATTATCCGATTGGTTCGATGGGCTGAAGGATGTCCGTCCGCGGTTCAATGGCGGGACCGGGCCGTTTCCGAAGGAAATTTTTGAGCAGGTCGAATCGTTTTTGCCTGAGTTGTTCGCAGATAAAGATGTAATGCTGATCCACGGGGATTTTCATCACTTCAACATCTTGAAATCGGAACGCGGCTGGCTGGCGATTGACCCGAAGGGAGTCATTGGGCCGGTGGGATACGAGATAGGGCCGCTCATGATAAATCCGTGGGACAGCTTTTCGGACTGGAACAGTTTTCAGATTATGTCAAAGAGACGAGTGAGCATCCTCACAGAGAGATTAGGCTGGGAGCGGGAGCAGATCACCCAGTGGGCAATGGCTCACGCCATCCTATCCGCCTGGTGGGATTATGACAGCCTGGACTGGGATTATTCGCTTAACTGCGCTAGGGTATTTTCAGAAATTAAATAACACAAATTTGTGTCATGCTGAGGGGTGCTTTTCCCCGAAGCATCTCTACGATTATTGCAGAGACCCTTCAGTCGCAACAAACGCTCCTTCACATCGTCCCGACACTTGCACCGAACGCAAGTACGGTGTGTCCTTCGGGAGGGTGACACACACGACACGCTTAAATAACACAACCTCCCCTAAGTGGGAGGTTGTGTTATTTGGTAAATGAACTATCTGCCGATCAGTGCGAAGACTGCATATCCGAGGGCGAGGATACCAGCGATGACGCCAAACAGCGGAAGGGTTACAAAAGCGCCAATGCCGACCCAGAGGAAGTACAACCACATGCACCAACCAGAAATTGTCTTAGGAAGCATCATTTTACACTCTCCTTAGGTTTAATAGGGCCAGCCGAATTGCCAGCCTATTTAAAATAACCCCATCCCGAATTGGGGGTTACGCAGTTGGAATATTCAAAATGGTAGAATTGTTCCATGACAACTTTAGAACTTCCCGCAGAATTTACCCTGCAACGCAAGAATAAATTTGACCATTCCTCGGCTGTGCGCTGGATCCTCTCCCATATGCGTCCTTACATTTGGATCATGGTGATGCTGGTCGTTGGCGCAATCGGGAATGCGGTGCTCGCGGCGGTTGTCCCTGTGCTAACCGGCAACGCCTTTAACGCCATGCTGGAGAGTACGCCCGATACCTCGGTGCTGCTGCCGCTGGCGCTGACGATTGGGGTCTCGCAGATCATCCGCGGCGTGCTGCAATTGGGGCGCAACTTTGGCGCGGAGCTGATGGCGCAAAATATGGAGCGCGACATCCGCGACGAACTCTACCTTTCGCTGCTCGGCAAGAGCATGACCTTTCACAACCTGCAACCGGTGGGCGACACAATGGCGCGCTCCACGAACGATGTGCGTGAAGTGAACTACATGTTCAGCCCCGGCCTGAACCTGGTGGTCGGCTCGTTCATGTTCATCCTCATGCCAATCTTTTTTGCGCCACGCTATCACATCTCGCTCATCATCACGCCGCTGATCTTCACCGTTATTTATTTCGTTGCACTGGCGCGTTACCTCAAACAGCTTTCCCCGATCACCGATAAAGTCCGCGCCACCTTCGGAAAAATGAACACACACCTTTCCGAGTCGCTGGATGGCGTTGAGGTAATGAAAGGCGCAGCACAGGAAGGCGCCGAGGTGGAGCGCTTTATCACGAATGCACGTGAAGTTCGCAATGCCTTCGTTCTGCAAGGCGACCTTGAAGCGAAATACATTGCCATGCTTTTGCTGGGCCTCGCATATGCAGGCGGGCTTGTTCACGCGCTCTTCCTGTATCGCGCAGGGCTGATCGATGTGGGCGCGGTCATTGCTTACTTTGGCATGTTACAGCTTTTGGGTTTTCCTACTTTCACCTCCACCTGGGCTTATTCACAAATCTCTTTAGGAATGTCATCCGCCCGCCGAATTTTAGAACTCATCAACCGCGAGACAAAACTTGACCAAAACGCCTCAGGTCGGACCTCAGGCATGAGCGGCGAAATTGAGTTTCGTGGCGTCTCGTTCCACTACCCAAAGAGCGAAGACGTGTTGAAGGATATTTCCTTCAAAGTACGGCCCGGGCAAACGGTTGCCATCGTCGGGCAGACGGGCGCAGGCAAGACCTCGCTGGCAAAGTTGATCAACCGCACCTATGATGTGACCTCGGGTCAAATCTTTGTGGATGGTGTGGACGTGCGTGATTGGAATCTCGCTTCTTTACGTGAACAAATTTCCATCATTGAGCAGGATATATTTTTATTCTCGCGTTCACTTAGTGACAACATTGCCTTTGGTAAGCCTGGCGCCACTAAAGATGAGATCATGTCTGCCTCGATAGCTGCGCAGGCGCATGACTTCATTCTCGATTTTGACCAGACCTATGCCACCACCGTCGGCGAACGCGGCGTGACCCTCTCCGGCGGACAGCGTCAACGTATTGCCCTGGCCCGCGCCTTCCTCACCGATCCACGCGTGCTGGTGTTGGACGATTCCACCTCCGCCATCGACTCTGCTACCGAAGATAAAATCCAGCGCGCCATCGCCAATGCCTCACGCGGACGTACCACCTTCATCATCACCCACCGCCTCTCACAAATCCGCTGGGCAGACCTTATCATCGTGCTTCGTAAAGGCAGCATCGCCGCCATCGGAACACATGATGATTTGATGAAAACATCCGAAGCATATTCGAGAATTTTTAGGGATTAGAGAGGAGAGAGTAGAGAACAGAGATAAGCAAAAAACTATTCTCTGTTCTCTACTCTCCAATAACTAACTATGGGTTTCTTCGCAGGATTAAACGACGAAAAATATGACCGCCAGTACACAGACCGTGTGCTGATTCGCCGCATGGTCAACTACTTCAACACACAGACCTCGCGGCTTGTGTACGCATCCATTACCATCATTTTTCTGGCATTCATCGGTGCAGCCTTGCCGGTCATCGTCAGCCGCATGGTGGATTTGATTCAACAGCAGCCAACCGTCACTTCCATTCTTTTGGCGGGAGCCGCACTGGCCGGCGTAGGAGTCGGCTTGTGGGGGCTGAACTGGCTAAGGCGCGGTCTGATCGTGCGCGCCGTCGGTGACGTCGTGCTGGATATGCGTGCGCGCGCCTTCCGCGCCGCCGCCGAACATGACCTCTCCTTCTACGATCAATTCTCCTCGGGCCGCATCGTCTCGCGCATCACATCCGATACAAATGATTTCGGCCAGCTCGTGGTCATCATCACCGATGTGGTCGCGCAAATTTTTCAGGCCATCATCATTTCCGTGGTGCTCTTCCGCACAGAATGGCGGCTGGCATTATTGCTGATCGGATTCCTGCCATTCGTCTTTGCGATTGCATCTGGCTTTCGTGTGCTGGCACGCCGCATCACAAGAAAAGGCATGAAAGCCATGTCTGATGTGAACGCCGCTATCAAGGAAACCATCAGCGGCATCTCGATTGCGAAAAATTTCAGACAGGAAGAAAGCATCTTCAAATCTTTCGACGAATCGAATCAGCAGTCCTATCACGTCAACGTGCAGCGCGGTTTTATTCTTTCGCTGGTCTTCCCGGTGCTCAATGCCGTTGGCGGCATCTTCGTCGGCGTGCTGGTGTACGTCGGCGGCATGAGCGCGGCGCAAGGTATGGTCAGCATCGGCGCGTGGTATCTTTTCATCATAAGCCTCGACCAGTTCTTTTTCCCCGTTCTAAATCTCACTTCATTTTGGGCGCAGATTCAGGGAGGCATGTCTGCCGCAGAACGTGTCTTCGCGCTGATCGATGCAGACCCGAACGTAGTCCAAAATGAAAAACAGGATGTGCCGCGGCTCAAAGGCGAGATTCATTTTGACGCGCTTCATTTCCGTTACTCGGATAAGGAATCGGTTCTAACGGACTTCAACCTGCTCGTACAACCCGGAGAGACTCTTGCGCTGGTAGGGCATACGGGCGCAGGCAAGTCATCCATTGCAAAGTTGATTGCCCGCTTCTATGAATATCAACAGGGCCGCCTGCTGGTCGACGGACGCGACCTGCGCACCTTTGACTTGACTCAATATCGAAGGCAGCTTGGCATTGTTTCGCAAGTCCCCTTTCTATTTTCAGGCACCATCATAGACAATATCCGCTATGCCGCGCCCGGTGTCCCCGAAGAGGAGATGCTCAAACTCGCGAAAAAGATCGGCGATGGTGAATGGCTCGAAACTCTGCCCGACGGTTTGCATACCGAAGTAGGCGAACGCGGTAATCGGCTTTCGATGGGGCAACGTCAACTTGTGGCTTTGATGCGCGTATTGGTTCAAAACCCCGCCATCTTTATTCTGGATGAAGCCACTGCCAGCATCGACCCGTTTACTGAGTGGCAGATCCAGCAGGCATTGAACTTGATCTTAAAGCACACAACCAGTATTTTGATCGCACACCGCCTTTCCACTGTCAAAGCTGCGGATCGAATCGTCGTCATGCAAAAAGGCACGATCATCGAAGAAGGCGATCATGATGGGTTGTTAAATCAAAACGGGCATTATGCCGAGTTGTACAACACTTATTTCAGGCACCAGAGTTTGGCTTATATCGAGCAAGTGAAAGAGATGGTTGGGAAGTAAACAGTTACGCTCCTTCGGGGGCTTAGCCTCCGAAAGTGTATAAACGTGTCACCCTGAGGGAGCGTCCTTTGCGATCGAAGGGTCTCTTTTGTCGCGGTAGAGATGCTTCGCTACGCTCAGCATGACACATTATTAAGCATAAAAATAACCCGATGGATTTTTGAGCCATCGGGTTGTTTTTTATGCTATCACGGGTCTTGAAGGTGGTTCGAGTAATCTTGCCAGTTCCTTTGCGCCATCGTTATCGGTGACTGCCAGAACCTCGTCACCTGCTTCGAGGGCGGTGGTTCCGCGCGGCAGGTTGATCTGCCCATTGCGGATGATGGCGGCGATCACACACTGGTCAGGCAGGCCCAGGTCTTTGAGCTGTACGCCAACAGCCTTCGCACCAGCGGGGACTTTCTCCTCCACCACAGAATACCGTCCACGGCGGAGTTTGAGCAGGGTCATCATATCACCGAGTGACATTTCCTCCTGAATGAGGTGCGCCATCACATCGGCGTGATTGATGGTCTCATCCACGTGGAAGTTCTGGTCGAACAACCAGGCATTGCGCGGGTTATTGATGCGGGCAACTGTGCGTCGGGTCTTGAACATGGTGCGCGCCAGATAACATAAGACGAGGTTGGCGGCATCGTCATTGGTACAAGCTACGATCACATTGGCTTTGTCCAGGCCAGCCTGCTTTAAGACCGTGGGGTCGGTGGCTTGTCCCTCGTAGATCACTTCGGTAGGAAGTTCATGATGAAGACGAACCAGTAATTCACGGCGGTGTTCAACCAACCGCACCTGATAGTTTTGCGCCAATAATTGTGAGGCAAGTTGGGCGCCAGTCCGCCCACCGCCAGCAATGAATACAAACATGTTAAGCCTCCTTGCCTTCCTGCAATTTTGCGCGCAAGGCTTTTACGCCTTCCAATGTTGCGCTGACTGTTAATACATCGCCGCTCTTGAGTTTTGTATTCGGGGTTGGCAATTCCGCGCGGCCTGCACGGGTCAATGCAGCACAGATGGTATGGTTGCAACCCTCCAACAAACTCGAAACAGTCATTCCTTCCCATTTGGGCGAGATGTACATCTCGTACATTTCCACCTCGCCGTTGCCAGCGGAGAATACTGCGCGAAAAGAGGGATCGATTAGCAACTCCTGCACACGTTCCGCACCCCAGGCTGTGGAGCTGACCAGTTGCAATCCGAATGCTTCGAGCATCTCACGCATGGCCGGGTCATAATTGCGGACGATGACCTGTTTCACATTAGGGTAATGCACACGGATGGTATGCCCGATCACGGCATTCGTCGTATCTGAGTTGGTGACCACGGCAACACCCTCTGCTTTGTCGATACCAGCCCGCTCTAATGCATCAGAGGAGAGAACTTCCCCTTCAACGGTACGCCCTCGAAAGTCAGGATGGAGGCGATTAAAAGATTCCTGGTTATTATCCACAACTACAACTTGATGTCCATTCTTGAACAAGCTGAAAGACAATTCCGCGCCCACCCTGCCGCATCCGATAACAATGAAATTCATCTTTATAACTCCTTATGCCTGTCATCATGTTCATGGACATGATAAGGCACATTTGTAATCACAATATTGTGCAAATGCTTTAACTGACTGCGCAAAATTTCAGCGGTATTGGTGTGCAATGCGGCAGTCATGCGGTTATCTGAAACAAACTCGGGCACCACAATGGTAATGGTCTCACCGGGCTGGCGCTGCTCTGCCAGGCCGGCAATATACCCAAGGATCGGCTCGATGAAGAGGCGATAGGGCGAATCCAACATTACCATGCGAACCCCTTCACCCCAAGTCTCCCATTTCTGGCGCACCTTTTCGGCATCTTCCGGTTCGATCACAACATGCACGGCAGTTACATCGTCCGACAACATGCGCGCATAACGCAATGCGGAAAGCGCGCCTTGATGCACGCCGCTGACAGGCATGATGACACGGTGGCGTATGGTGTGCGGCGGGATGACGCCAAAGTTATCAAGCGAAAGTTTTTTGGCGAGGTTCTTGTAATGGCGGTGGATAAACCAGAATACCGCAACAAGGATCGGGATGAGGATGAGGACAAGGTATGCGCCATCTTTGAATTTAGTAGCGGCAAAGATCGTCATCACGATTGCTGTACAAATGGCGCCAAAACCATTGACAAACATTTTGACGTGCCAGCTTTTCTCATAATGAAGCACGGAACCGCGTTCCTTCTTTTCTTCACCGGGTTTTAGCTGTCCAATTTTCAGCCAGCGCAAAGCCATACCGCCCTGTGACAATGTGAATGAGAGGAACACGCCGATTGCATATAACGGAATCAAACGTGTAACACTGGCATTGAACAGCACGATCAACCCGGATGAGATCAGGGCAAGGGTCACGATGCCACGCGAATACACTAGGCGGCTGCCGCGATACGCAAGTTGGCGCGGTAAAAAGCCATCCTTGGCTACCAACGCGCTTAAACGCGGGAAGTCCGCAAAGGCTGTGTTTGCCGCCATAATCAAAATGACGGTTGTGGCTGAAATGAGCATCAGATACAAAGTGCCGCGTCCATCATAAACTGTGCGGGCAATTTGGGAGATGACTGTTTCAGTTTCAGAGGGGACTGCCTGGATATAGCGGGCAATATATGAAATACCAAGAAAGAATGTGCTTAGAATCACAGCCATCCAGACCAGGGTAATGCCTGCATTCTTGCTGCGAGGTTCCCTAAATGCCGTAATACCATTTGAAATCGCTTCGATCCCTGTCAGCGCGGCTGTGCCGCTTGAGAAGGCATGGAGCAAAAGAAAAGGAGTGATGACCGTTAATACTCCATGCATTTCCAACTCAGGCGGGTCAATCACAACTCCCAGCGAACCTGAAAAAGCCTGCCAGAGCCCAATGACGACGGTAATGAGCATCATCAAAATAAAGAAGTAAGTTGGGATTGCAAATGCCACCCCGGACTCCTTCACCCCCCGCAAATTAATGAGCATAATAAAAACGATGAAAGCCACTGCAACAGGAACGCGATACGGATGCAGATCGGGGAATGCAGAAGCAAGCTGCGCCACGCCCGCCGCAATGGAAACCGAGACAGTTAAGATATAGTCTGTTAAGAGCGCCGCCCCGGCGATCAATGCAGGGAACTCGCCGAGGTTATCACGTGAAACGATGTAAGCGCCGCCGCCATCGGGATACGCGTGAATGGTCTGCTCATATGAGATGGCAACAATTGCCAGCAAAACCACAATGGCAATTGAAATAGGAAAGACATAGCCGAAAGCCATTGTGCCGGCTGCTGCGAGGATCACAAGGATTTCCTGTGTGGCATAAGCAGTGGATGAAAGTGCATCTGAGGCAAATACAGCCAGCCCGACTCTTTTCCCAATCGTTTGATGCGGAGCATCGGCTGTGGAGAGAGGACGCCCGATCAGCCAGGAGCGAAAGCTTTTTCGGGGTAAATAATCTGTTGTACGTTCGATAATGGATGTCTGTGTATTATCTTTTTGATTGATCATGGTTACCAGCTTGCTGCAAAATCATACCGTCCCTAAAAATAGGACAAGGACGGATTATAGTACAAATCCTTTTTTTGGGCGTGCATGGGTTATTTAGGTTGTGTGAGGGGGATTTGCAAATAGAAAGTACTGCCTTTGCCAGCCACGCTATCCACCCATACTCGTCCGCCGTGATTGGATGCAATGGAACTGACAATGGCAAGCCCCAGGCCTGAACCGGGTTGGATGCGGGCTTCGCGTTGTTTACCGCGATAAAATTTCTCGAACAAGCGTGGCATATCTTCTGCGGCAATACCGAAACCTGAATCTTCTATGGCAAAGATAAGATAGCCGGGCTGTGAAAGTGTGCGGATGACGACGCGTCCGTTCTCCGGCGTATATTTGATCGCATTTTCTACGAGGTTGTACACAGCCTGATGCAGTAGTGCCTGGTCGGCTTCCACCGCGTGCGGCATATCTTTGGGAAGTTCAACGCTCAATGTAATGTTTTTTTGCGAAGCCTGTAACTGTAATGCGCTGGTAACCCGCTCGATAATATCCAACACCGTTACATTTTCAAGCTGAAGGCCTACTCCAATTTCAATGCGCCCCAGGTCGAGCAGGTTATTTACCAGGCGAGACATATTCTCAACGCCTAATATGATCTTCCTCACATAGCTCTGCTGTTGTTCATTCAACTCACCGACTGTTTCAAGCATGGTGGCGTAGCCGCGCATGAGTGTCAATGGAGAGCGCAGGTCATGGCTTACGGTTGCCACAAACTCGGACTTCATCGAATCCAATTCCTTGAAATGTGTCACGTCGCGCATGATGCACACACGCCCAATCTGATGTCCCTCCACGGTTACAGAAGAAGCGGTTGCAAGATAAGTACGTTTATCCGCCAGCACAACCTCAACGGATTGAAGATTGGTCGTGGCAGTCTGTAATAAAGCCAGCAAAGGTTTGAGCTTGATCACCTTTTCAACTTCCATGCCGCTGCTGATGCCATCCACACCCTGCCCGAGGGCAGAAGAGGCCGCTCGATTGGCAAGCAGTAATCGGTTGCGATGATCGGTCACAAGCACAGGATCAGGCGTGGAATTAAGTACCGCTTCCAACTGTCTGCGAGAGGCTTCTACATTCAGATAGAGATGGGCATTCGCAACGGCCAATGCTGCCTGCCCTGCCAGTGTGGTGACGAAACGAATATCTGCATCCGAGAACATGCGCGGTTGTTCATATCCCGCCCAGACCACGCCATAGTAACGGTTCTCATGCCGCAAGGCTACAGCCAGTAAAGCCAAAGGCTGAGGCAATGATGGGTCAAGATCCAACTCACGTGAGCGGCTCAAGTTTGGCAGAACGATCTTTTCCTGGCTCTGCGCCATGGCTAATATTTGATCATCAAGATGAGCATATATATTCTGCGTTGAGTCCAATGAAAAGCGCGAGGGAAGTTCAACAAATGTATCAGGCAGGATGCTCGGCGAAAGCACCACGCGGACAGATTTTGCGCCTGTGGAAAGGATCGCATCCAGCACCGGCTTGACAGCATCCTGCATCTCCAGGCTGGATGCCACTCCCTGACTCACCTCCAACAGACGGTTGATCTCCTCCAGCCGCGCCTGCAAGCTGGAACGCATTTGCTCGAAGGCCCGCCGTAACTGACCGACTTCATCCACTCCGTCTACTTGAAGCGGATTATCGAGATGGCCTTGTGCAATACGGTTGGCTTCAGCAGCCAGACTTTGCAGGGAACCTGTCACCACACGCAGGCCAAGCCTTAATGAGACCAACGCCATTAATGCCAGCACGATAATCATCAACGAAAGCGGCATGGCAATATTCAAGGCAAGCTGCTGCGCCTGCTGGGCAGGGACAGTCAACACAACCGCCCACGGACGCCCAAGCACAGGCTGGTAATACACCATCTGCCGCGTGCCATCCGGGGCGGTATCGTCATAAAAGAAAGCTTCATTGCCGCGCTGGCCGTTATAAGTTGTCAGGGATTGTGTTTGATCTGAATGATAGATGATGCGGCTGTTCTCGTTCAACAAAAAGCCCGTGCCGCCCAGGTCACGCATATTGTTAATGCTTTCAATCAACGGCAGGGTAAGCGGATTGGTTTCGAGCGTGGTGCGCCCGATCAGAATGCGCTGCACCTGCCCGACAGGGTCTACAATGGCGACCAGAAAGGACACATGCGAAACATCGCCAACAACAGAAGGTGGAATTGAATAGATCTGCGTCAACACACCATCGGAGGCCAGCAAAATCCCCGTCTCTTCTTCAGGATAAAGTTTAAATCCCTCGCCAACAGACTCAGGGTAGCTTGCCAATAAGGTTCTAGTGTTGGCATCCAACACAACAAATTGATCAAAGTAAGGAACAGCTTGAATACGCTGCCCAATGATGGACTTCAACTCATCCCCGGTTGATTCGAGCAAGCGCGGGTCTGAAGCCAGTTGTACGGCCAGGTTCTGGCCTGTTTCAAGGAAGAAGGGCACACTCTGCGAGGCAGATTCACCCGCACTCGAAAGGCGGTCTTCCAACATCTCGCGCGCGGCACGCCCGGCCACGACCCAATCCCCGATCAATAAAGTTAAAAGCAAAAGAGAAATAAAAGTACCGACTGCAAAGATAAAACGCGATTCGAGGCTCCGCTCACCCGGCGAAGGCTGTAAAGCTTGTTTTCCGCCCCATGTGGAAGGGGATGCCATTGAAACGATCTGAGTCACAATTCCGGCCACCAGCATCTCGCCACCAAACGCGAGAGTCACAACGCCGGCATTGCTCAGGGCAAAATCCAACCGCGCTGTAGCAGGTGCAGATATGCCCACGCCCCATTGCGTGAATAATGCGCTCAAAATATAGAAGAAGGTATGAAAAGGAATTAGCAATAATGCGCCCACCAAAGGCTGACGTAACAATAGGTAGGCAGGCGTGCGGTATCGTTGGCGTGCATAAGTGGAAAACCATGCCCCCAGAAAAGCCAGTTCAAGGATGGAAAAAATGGAATAGGTATCCCATGCGCCGCGCAAGAGACCGGAGAATGCACCGAGCACAGCCGCACCAATCGGCCCCAATAAGCCGCCACCCAACAACCAGGGAATGGCCGAAAAAATCATCAGCGCAGAACCCGGCGCATCGGCGGGCAGACCAGGTAAAGGTCGGGCTGAAGCGGAACTGAGTCTTAATCCGATAAATAACGATGTAACCGGGATCAGGATGAAAAAGAAAAAGAAGAGTCCCCACTCACGTCCCTTCCATGCAGGCTGGTACTTGCGCCATCGAATGAGCGCGTATACCAATGCTCCCAGCAAAAGAACCCATACAAACCAACCTGCAAGAGTGGGTGGTGCGGGGAATGCGATGCCTGCAAGGAGTGTAAAAATAAATTCCATTTTCTTGAATTATAGCTCTAAACACTGTGTATGAAAGACCATGTCATTGCGAGGATGCTCTTCCCGAAGCAATCTCTGTTTTTGGCGAGGAGATTGCTTCGCAACATGCGCTCGCAATGACATATCGAGGGTGCGACGCACTTTATGATCAGGAATATTCCCCGCGATATTTTTCTGGAAGCAGATTCGCCAAGGCCGCCATGATCTGACGTGTGCCTAAAGCCACCGCTTCCTGCCGCCCTTTTACCTGCTCGTCCAACCTGAAAATTTTCCCCACTCTGACATGTACACGCGCGCGGCGCAATCTCTTCATGTGTCCATAGACATTTTCGTTTTCAGTACCAGTGACCACAATCGGTAAAATCGGCGCGCCAGATTTATATGCCAGGAATGCTGCACCTCCATTGCCTTCCTCTAATGCACCGGTGAGGGAGTATCGGCCTTCAGGTGCGATCACGATCACGCGTCCTTCTGCGAATCCATCCAAGGCAGCGCGCATGGCACGGATGTCAGCACGTCCGCGATGCAGCCAGATAACGCCGTACCAGTCTATTAATTTTCCAAGAATGGGAAGATCATATAATTCGACTTTACCGAGCGCATCGGGAGGATAAGGTAATACCGAAACGATTGCAGCCACATCGGAATCACCGATGTGATTGATCACAACCAGCAACGGGCCCTTTTGCGGATAATTTTCCAACCCTTCTGTAGTTACGTTCAAACAAATCTTTGCGACAAGTTTTATTAATCCATGGGAGAAGGCACGAAAGGCGCGGCGCGCAAATGTCATTCGTGGAAGGCGCACCAATTCAGGCCGCCATACTTCACTAACGGGTTTAGGTGGGAGAGATGGCTTGGCCTGCATAGACACCATGATATTCCTCGGGTAAAAGTCCCGCTATATAGCACATGACCAAATCAGCATTAAGTTGACGCGCTGCTCTTCTCTCCGCACCTTTTTGTGTGATGGGTGGAAAGTGAATAGGTTTACCGATCCGCATTTCAAGGTTGGGTCTCTCCCCTCGTTTTGCACGCTGCCAGAAATCATCAGTCGTGCCTAACAAGCCAACAGGAACAACAGGCACTTGTGCATGTTCAATGATATATCCCACGCCCGGCATCGCACGCTGCATGGCAGGCTCATGAGAACGCCCGCCTTCTGGCGCGATCACCAGCGGATGCCCCGCTTTCAAGATCGCCAAAATCTTTTCGAGCAGCACACGATCATAGTCACCGCGATGGACGGGGATGACACCATACATGGTAACCAACGGACCCTGTCCCTTTTTCTCGAATACATCCGCCGCACCGATCACTTCAGGCTCTTCAGGCCAGAAGGAAACCAGCAAGGGCGGGTCGAAGATCGAGATGTGATTCATCGCGATGATATACGGTTTGCCGAACGGAATATTTTCCCTGCCAAAAACTTTTACACGCCCCAGAATACGGAACAAGTTGCGAATGATGGGGCGCAGGATCATGCGATTGAATTTAATGTGGAGGGGAATGCGATAGGGTTTCATTGGAAGGAATTTCTACAAATATCAAGCCGCCGTAGAAGGTAGTTGAGCATAGTGAAATCACGTCATTGTGAGCCGTTCTATGTCGAAGCAATCCCCTGCAAGTTGACAGAGATTGCTTACCCATTCGGGTACGATGTCGTCGGGAAGAGCGCCCTCCTCGCAATGACGGGCTCCTATTATTTGCATAATCCCAGAACTTGCTTCAAAACCTGATCTACATCCAGTTTGTCCGAATCGATGATGATGGCGTCATTGGCGGGGCGCAATGGGGCTACAGCGCGAGTGGAATCTATACGGTCACGTTCGATCACTTTTTTGAGGATCTCATCGTAATCAGCTTTGTCACCGCGCGCGATAATCTCATCATACCTGCGTTTGGCGCGTTCTTCGGCGCTCGCATCCAAATAGACCTTCAGGTCTGCTTCCGGCAAGACGACAGTGCCAATGTCCCTGCCGACCATCACGACTTTACCGCGCAATCCAATTCGACGCTGCTGTTCGGATAGGGCCTTGCGCACACCCGCATATGCAGAAACGACTGAAACGTTCGCCTCCACATCTTCTCCACGCATATCCCAGGTGACGTCTTTATTGCCAATGATCACATCACAGGCACGGCCATCATCTTTTGAGGGCGGGCGGATATCGATTTGCGCATTCTGTGCCAACTCGGTAATCGCGGCTTCGTCGCGCAAGTTCATATCATGCTGTAATGCGATCCACGTGATGGCACGGTACATGACGCCTGTATCAAAGAAAAGGTAACCCAAAGAGTCAGCTAGTTTTTTCCCAAGCGTAGACTTGCCCGATGCCGCTGGCCCGTCGAGGGCGATGATGGAGGGGGGTGATGTTTTTGTCATGTAATTATTTATCGAGAAAGAGGTCGTCACGAGCCCATAGGATAATGGTTTCACCAGTCTGCGGCATTTCACGTAACGTAATCCAGCGTATCCAATCATTGGGGAGTGTAGCATTCCATAGGGGAGTCTGCCGCCAGGTGAAATCCTGTCCGCGGTAGGCGGCGACGAGCACAGGGTCTGTTTGATAAGGTGTGACCACGAAATATGGGGAGCTTGAAATATCTAGAGTTTCAACCACGCTCACAGAATGTTCACGCAAGGCCCACTCAAGTGCAGGAGAATTTATTCCGGTAATCACAACAGGTGCGGAGAAGTCATTTCCCATACCGAACTCTGAAACTTCACTGACTGTAGCTTGCAATAGATCAGCCTGCATGGGTATAGAGGAAGGCCACCAAAACTCTGGATGGTTCAATCCGCGTAAGCCTGCGGAGCCGAGCGTGCCGCTAAAGCCAAGTACACCCAACGCGAGTGCTAATCCCCACACACCGCCGAGTCTTGCTGTGCGAATAGACCAGCCTGCCGCAACCAACACGAGACTTAACACAAGCAGGATCAATGCGCCGAGCAGGAGCCAGAAGCGCATCACATATTCACGTGAATTCGCGGGGAGCCAGACCATTCCTGAAAAATCCAACCAGGCGAAGACCCAGATAAATGCAGTTAGAAATACAACGCCGATCACCTCGGCCCGCTCTTCAGGATAGATCATAAAGTTGCGCGCCAACTCCAAGGAGGCAAGCGCGGAAAGCGGAATGAGAGTCCACGCGAGATCGCTGATCTGATGTGATGGCAGAAATATGGCAAGTAATAATGAAACGAATAGCCAGATGCTTAATGGAATAATTCGGGAACTTCCATTGTTCCAGCCGCGAATGATGGCAAGGGTTGCCAATAAAAAGGCAAGCGGTTGATATACAAGCAGTGAAAGGAACAACCTGCCTGCGGAGACATCTGAAGAAGAAAGCCAGGTATTAATAAATGCAGGGATGGATGCAATGGCTGCGCTCAATCCATTCGGGACTATGAAGAAGAGTGTGCCGAAGGTGATGAAGGTGAGGGTGAAGGGGAGGAGGGGAGCGCGGTAATTGGAGATTGAAGATTGGAGATTAGTCCGTTCGGCTTCGCTCAAGGCGGGAGTTGGTAATTGGTAATCGGTGGTGGTTGAATCAGCGGCGATGGTTTCAAGTTCATCTGCGGGTTTTGATGAGCGGCGGGAATTGAATCCCTGTACTATAGCCCAGGTGATTACGAGGCCGAGCAAGCCGGGCCAGATGGCAGGTCCGCTGAGGAGGGCGAGGGCGGCGAAGAAGCCCGCGAGGCCCGGTCTGTTTTTGTTGATGAATGCAAAAGTGAAAATCAGAAATGTGATGGCAAAGATCGGGCTGGCAGCTTGTCTTGATAGTGCTGTCAGGCCAGGGTCTAGGGCGATGAAGAAGGCGAACAGCAGGCTGGGGCGGGGTTTGAGGCGATCATCAAAGAAGAGGGGTGCAAAAACGAGCAGACTTCCAACTAGGGCGGGGATGAGTCGAGCGAGGAAATTTGTCCCGCCACCGTAGAGGAAGAAAAGGATTGAGGTGGATAAAATGTAAAAAGGATGGGGGCTGAGTGTGGGCCTGGCGCCTTGTGCGACGTGGAGGGCCTGGAGGGCGGGCGCGGCTTCGGCATCGTTGAGGGGCATGGCACCGAGTTGAGTAAGGCGGAGTGCAAGGGCGAGAAGAAAAGCGAACGTGTATAACCAGCCCTCGTATTTGAAATGTCGATAGGTCATGGGCGCAATTGTAATCGGTTTAAATTGAGTAGGGGGAAGGGCAAAGGCATCCGCAGATTATGCAGATTTTTTAATTGGCAAAATCTTTACGGCACTTCATAAATCACGACACTGCCCTGCTGAAAGACGGGCTTGAGATGCAACTGAAACTTCTCTTCAT
The DNA here is from genome assembly GCF_057083605.1 of Candidatus Villigracilis sp. Classification (NCBI taxonomy): domain Bacteria; kingdom Bacillati; phylum Chloroflexota; class Anaerolineae; order Anaerolineales; family Candidatus Villigracilaceae; genus Candidatus Villigracilis; species Candidatus Villigracilis sp. Next base: position 19,121 of record NZ_JBXMTI010000028.1, read on the forward strand.
TCACGCGCATGGACACGCGCTCAAGTGTGCCGATGTAAATGTAGCGAATGTTGTATTGCTGGATGATGGCTTGTGCTTCCTCCCAGCGGGCGGTGGTGTAGAGTCTGGTGACATCCTCGCGGCGAGAACCTTGCGGCTCAGAAGTTCCACGCCACTGTGACTCGTGACCGGGCCAACCAAGCAGGGTTTGTAAACCTGTCAACATGGAGATGCGGGCATAGCCGCTGTATCCATCCCCAACAGCTTCGGCGACAACTCCATCCGGTGCGTTAAGCAGAAACTCAATCGCGGCGGCTTCATCTGGATTCTCGCGCTTGATGCGGTCAAAGTCATCGAGGGTGTAGCCGAATAGGGGTTTGAAGTTATTGGTTTTCGTGACCAAGCCAAAGATCGGATACAGCAGACCTGCGAAAATAACAAGACCAATCAAGACGCGAAAGATGACATTCGCAAATCCGCGCAGGTTTTGCAGAAGGATACTGACAGCAAAGGCTGCAACGAGGCTTAATAACATCCATGCCTGATAATAGAATTTAAAGACCGTGTTGATGCGATATCCAAATTGGTCACGCAGATAGACAAATTCTGGGACGAGGATGAGGAGGGTGCCGAGGGCGAGGAGGATGAGAAGAAAGTGGGCAGTTGACGGTGGGCGGTGGGCGGCAGAATCTGATTCGTTATTCGTGATACGTGAAGTGGGATGCGTGAAGAGGAAAGCAATGGTTGGGATGAGGAGGGCGAGGAGGGTGATGAGGCTTCCGATGTAGGTCAGCCTTCGCAGGAATGTTGCGCCGACAAATTGAGAGGCGGTCATGCCCTGCGAGGCGAGGAAGGCTGTGACAAAATCCCTTTCGACAAAAGAACCAATCCAACCGATGAGGAAGGTAAGAATTAATAAGAGAAGAGTAATGCCAAGCCCGAGTGAAAAGCCGAGTTTCCAATTGGGTTTAACTCTGGAGTCGGACAGCTTGCTGTCCGATTGTGCAGGTGCAGCAACTAGCTGCTGCACTCCAGAGGAAAGATAGATAAGATACGCAAAAATGGGGATGAGCAATGTACCCCACATGACCCATAAATGGACTCCGCGGGTGATATACATGAAGTTCGGCAGAATACCGCCAGCTTGCGATGAAAAGCCAAGATAAAACGGAAAATATAAGAGTATGGAAAGAATGCCCAGCGGCAAGCCGAGCAGGAATAGATCTTCGAGTCGATCCCAGTTCCAGCCCTCTTCGCTTGCGCGCCAGAAGACATGGGAAGCAACTATTAAAGTCCCCGCAACGAGGATATCCCAGGTATTGAGAAAGGCCAGGCCGCCGATGACGAGAGCCGAGAATAAAAATCCCGCGTAGCTTATATTCAAACGAGCGCCCCAAGGGAATTTTATCTCGCCGCGCCAACCGCCGAGGAAGAGATTCAACGCCACAGAAATTGCAAGCAGGCCAAAGGGAATCGCCAGCACGTGCGGATGTAAGTCGCCGAGCAGGAAGGAGAAGAAGGGGAATTCATCGATCACTTCGCGGAAGCCGCCCGTCATGTCGTAATCCTGCAAGATACGCGAAGAACGCCACCACCACAAGTAACGATCAAGCGGCGGCCAGTGAAATGGAATCGCGGGTACCTGCGAGAGTTCCTGCATATCCAACCATGCCCAGAAACGGCTGGAGTATTCTCCTGTGGCTGGATCTTTCACCCAAAACAATCCGCGCTGATGCAGGATTTCAAGGAGTGCGCCAAAGTTGGAGATGAGGAGCAGGAAGAGAGGAGCCAGTAAGGAATTTACGATTTGCGACATCGTGCCCGTAGGGTATTTACGATTTACGATTCCCAAAGGAGACGCTGTTGACGATTGAGAAAGCAGGTTATATAGAATGCCATACGAGCCGATTGCGCCGAGGGCAAAGATGAGCGAGGTCATGAGATTGTGGGCGGTACTGCCATTAATGCCAGAGATGCGTGCCAGCATGGCAGTCATCACATAGCCGAAGTAATAATAGGAAATGGCGTAACCAGAAAGCCACGGGTCTTGTGGCGGAAAAGTTGGCGAGCGTAAAATGCCGTTGATGAAAGCCAGTTCCATTGGGCGTTCGGTGCCATTCAACTCAGGGTTGGCAGAGCGAACGAAGGCCATAAATGCAAATGCTGCGAAGAATAGAACTTCGGTGGTGAGGATGAGGGATTTGTTGGATTGAAGGAAAGTAACGAGTGATGAGTAATGAGTGACGAGTGACCAAACACTCAAGCCGATCAGAATCGCAAGCGCGAGTAGGATTCCGCCCATGTCATTTTGCGCGATGCCGAGGGATGCAAATAACCAAAAGAGATAAGCCCAGATCAATAAGCCTGCCGCACGCGTGAGGGTATAGCCTCGATCCGTCAATGCGGGGAACAAATAAAATGCCAGCGGAAAAGTCAGCCAGCCGAGGATGGTGAGGATAATGTACCAGGCGAAAAATGCAGTCATGAATAACTAGTGATCAGTTGTCGGTGGGGAGTGAAGGGAGGGTGAATGTTCCAGAAGCAGAGTCAGGCTCAAAGTCCAGAACCGAGGCGACGGCAGTTAAGTTGATGGGACCAAAGATGTGTGGAAATGAATCGGATTCGGAAATGCCCGAGGCGGGAAGTCCAGCAGGCGCCTCCCACTTAAGCTGGGGTTTGAGTTTTGTTTCATCGAGCACGAGCAACACCAGATTCTTTTTCCCGCGATAGAAAGCATTGGCAACATGCAGAACCTGCTTTTCGGTGGAGCAATGAATAAAGCCTTCGGTTTCCAAACTTGGTGCAAGATATTCACCGCGTTGTTGAGCATTGAGCCATTCTTCTTTTGAGGTGATGTGCAGGATCATAAGACTCTCCATACGCATTACGTAATACGTATTACGTAATGCGTAAATTAATTCTACGGGATGATTTCATAAATTACGGTATTTTCATCGCGATAAACTGCGTTCCAATATTTGCCGTCGTATTGTTCAAATTTCGCAAAGCTATCCAGGGCTGGGTCAACGGGCGGATAGATATTATGTTCAAGTTGACCCACGACAATATATTTCACGTCATATTTTTTCAAGAAGTTCAAAGCTTGCTGGAGATCTGAAGTGGAATAAAAGACGCCAACTTCATTGACCCGTTCCTGCACCTGCGGGGCAAAAATTCCGCGCTGCTGGCGTTGATGCCAGTTCCAACCGACAACACCGGGCAGGCCTGTGTAAATGGTCATGCGTGTGCACCAGCGATATTCCGAACAGTTGGCTTCCACAATAACAGGCGACCCTTCGATATTATCCTGCATCCAGCGGATGGCGCGATAATCCTCGCTCAAGTCCATGGTATTGCCATCCCAAAGCGCGGAATGATTCATGAAGGTCATGCTATCCAAAGTATGCGGAGCAGGTGGAGTCAGACGGTCACTGATCTTGTCACTGGTGGCCGTGAGGGTAAACATAAATGCGCCTGTCAATAAAATATAGACGCCAGACTGGAAAACGGTGCGCCAACGCAAGCGCCAAAATGGAAAGACATTCAACAACCAGCCAAAGGCCGCAGCAGCGCTGACGGCCAGCAGCATCCACGCCTGCAAATATAACTTGAAGACTGTATTCATGCGGCCAATATCGCCAACGAGCACAACCACTTCCACCGCAAGCGTCAGCGTTAGAGCCGTGCCGATCATCAACAACACAGCGCGTTTGACATCGGGCATGTCCGGGCGAAGGATCAGAATCCCTGCCCAGGCGGCGAGAGGCAAAGCCAGCCAGCCGATGCGCACACCATCCACTGTAAAGAAGGCGAGCAGGGCAATGAATAACGCCAGAGAAATTTCGATCACCAGTACATGATCACGCAGTTTGCTCAAACGAGAAACTGGCGTGGAAGCCATCCACTCGCGAGTTTCCCATGCCAGCCATGCCACAATGATGAAGAGGAACAAAGCCCATTGCGTGAGGTATGAAGAGATCGGTGTATGCGAACCTTTCCACGGATCTATCGCGCCATAACTCTGGCCGTACCAATAGGTGAACGGCGAATACAAAAGAGAGCCGAGGATGTATAAAAGCGCCACTGCACCCACGGCAACAATTGCGCGTCCGAGCCAGCTGGGTAAATTGAAGTAGCCCTTCCATTCAAAGTTGCAATACAGGGCATAAGCCACCGCAATCGCAGCGAGCGGGAAGTATGTATATAAATCCCAGGTGTTGGTTGGCTTCAACGCGCCAACCATCAACGCGCCGATCCCAAATACTGCAATCCATTCGCTGCGAGTCAACTGTGCGCGAGATTTGATAAATGATATCGACCATGCAATGATGAACAAAGTAATTGGCATCACCAGCATGTGTGCGTGCATGTCACTGTAGAGAAAAGTGAACAACGGAAATTCCGTGATCGGCTCCACATCCATTGGGGCAGGGATGACGCGGCTTGGGAACCAATACCAGTCACCGCGGCCGATCGGCAGGAAGGCTCCGCTAAACGACATGAACAATCCTTTAACTGCCCAGATCCATTTTTGGAAGAAGATCGTATCCACTGGCACAAGACCATCAGGAGCGGCCACGCGTTGAAAACTATTGAAGAGTAAGCGAATCGTTCCGAGGTTGCCGATCAATACCGTCATTACGGATGCAGATATACCTGCCATTAAGGATGAAGAATAAGTTATGAAGGATGAATTTCCAGAGGCGGATGTTTCATCTTTTTCCATCAGATTCCAACCAATTGCAAACGCACCCACTGCAATCAACGCAAACCAGGTCGGCAAAATAAAGTTGTATGCAATGGATGGCACAATGCCGAGCAGCTTTACCGGCGTGCCCGCCAGCACAAAACCGTAATAGTAATAATTGATATATCCGCCCGCATACCACGGGTCATACGGCGGAAAACTCTCGCTTTTCAAGACCGCATTGAAGTAGGAAAAATCCATCGGCCGTTCGCCGCCCTTGGCAGGGTGCCACATATCCGAATTGCCCAGTCGGATCAGCAGATCGATCAGGAAGAAGACAAGGAAGAGGATCTCCACTATCACGAAGAATCTGCGATTGGCATTCCATTCGTCTTTGAACTGGTTTCTGCGCTTCACCCACAAGCTGACACCTGCTACAGCCACAATAGCCACTGCCACACTGATACTCACTCGCGTGTAAGGTATGCTCACTGAGCCGCCCATCCACGAGACCCATGCCAGTAAAACCAAGCCGACAATTCTTCCCAATGGATAGGCATATTGTTTCAATCCCGGCAATGCAAAACGCGCGATGGGATAAGCAAAGAGTCCCAATACAAAAATAAAGGAATACCAGATCAGCACGCCGAGGATGGGATATTTATTTTGAATCCAATCGTAATCAAACAGTTGCGACCATGTTCCACCTGCGCGCTGTTGAGCCAGACGCGTATCGGGAAGCATGAGGGTCTTGTAATCGTCGAACTGCGTGGGCGTGAGTTGGACAACCTTCGTTAGATCCACAGTGCCGAGAATGCTTTGAACTTTCGCCGAGCTAAAATCATCCGTCTTCTTGAAGATCAGCACTTTGGGATGATCGTAAAAAGTGAAGGCCTCTTCTGCAGCCTGGTCATTGATCACCAGCGAGCCCAATGTTGGATACGATTCGAAGACTTCCACTAATTCAAAACCGAGGTTGCCTTCATATTGTCCGGGCTGGGCCACGCGATAACATTCGATGATATTCTGCTCATCAGGACAGCCAAGTAATTCACGATAATACAAAGTCGTCAGCGGATATCTTTCCGGCAGGCGGGTGATCTGTCCATATTGATGATTGGTGGGGATGATGATGTAATCGGCTTGAGTAAGTGTATCTACAAAACGAATCAGTTTATTTGCGTCATCTGCCCAGTAGACTTGTAGAAGCAGGTCGCCGCGATAGATACCGCCGAAGGCATCGTAATTATCAATGCGGAAAGGCAGGCCCCAGTCATAATCAGTTTCATTGGCAAGGTTGGAACCGTTGATGGTGAGTCCGCTTCCCAATGTCTCTATCTTCAAATTGTATAACTGGCCTTTGAGGACCGGTACAACGCGATCCAAGGTCAATGTAACCGATGATCCGCGCGGATCCGTTGTCAGCGTGGAATCAAGCAGTTCGGAGGCGCGTGCAAGCACACGGTCCGGTTCGGAGGCGGATGTGAGAGTCAGCACGATGTGAGCAGTGACAGAGTCACGTGCATGTCCAAGGGTGACTTCGGAAATCTGTCCATCGCGATTCGGGGAGAATATTAGGCTATAGGGTGCATCGGCAGAGATGATCAGGTCTGCTGGTATGGGTAGAGGCTGGTTGTAAATATTATCATCCGTGGATTCGATTCGCAAGTTGACAGGGCCGGGTGCGTTTTGAAAGATCCAACGCGAAGCCGCCATGCGAGTTTCCTCACGCAAATAAATACTTTGGAAAGCAAAAGCCCAGATTACGGTTAACACGAGCACGGCAATACCAATGATGCTTGCGAAAACCGTTGGAACGTTTAAACGTTTAAACGTTCCAACCTTCCAACTTGCCAACTCAAAAACAAACCAGGCCGCCATCATACACAACAGCGGATAGACCGGCAATTGATAGCGCATGGTGGCGTTGAACTGAAGCGATTGCCAGAGGAAGTAGAACGCGGCCCAGCCCCATAACAATAAATGTTTGTACTCGCCTTTGAGAATGCGCCAGCCCATTAATAAGAAACCAGCCCAAGCGAGAATACCCAGCGGAAGGCCAAGTCCCCAGACGGTTAGGTTTTCAAATGAGAATAAATGCGAGCGCCGCGCCCATTGCAAATTCCAAGGTAAGTCGGCTTCGCCGGTGGCCTGTCCTCGGAGTTCGCTGAGGTTTGAAACCCATTGCGGATTCAATCCCAAGCCATTGAAACTATTAGGAGGATCGATTAAGTGGGGTTGTGTAGATGGTTGACCGAAAGCATAAGGTTGGAAGATGCGGAAGGAAATAATGGTTGCGATCCCGCCTGCGATAAGAAAGGCGATAATCAGTGACCAGTGATCAGTGGACAGTGGACGGTGGACAGTAGACGGTGTAGGGCGATCATACATAAGGTAACGGATGGCAAAGGCGCCCGGCAAAGCCAGCGCCAGCACCGCCGCGTTGATCTTGGATGCCATCGCCATGCCCAGTGCAATACCAAAACCAATAGAGAGGAGGAAGAGGGGATTGGTATAGAAACGAGTTGATGAGTTACGAGTAATGAGTTGATCCTCATCGCTTATCTCTCGTTGCTCGTCACTTGTCTCTCGTCTCTCATTACTTATTACTTCTTTCTCGTCACTCCCCTTCCACTCCACAATCTTCACTGCAAATGCCAATGCCAAAAATATGAACAGGTTTGTGAAGAGGTCTGTTGTAAAAAAATGGGATTGCTGAATCTGCATCACGGTCAGTGACGAGAATGTCGCGGCCAATAATCCGACCTTACGGCCATACAAACCTGAAACGATCAGATACAACAAAAATATGGTGAATAAATCTGCCAGTGCTGATAACTGCCGCCCAAAGAATTTTGAACTGCCAATATCATCGTTGCCTGTCAACTCCATGCCATAGCGGATCAAGGTGATGGGCAGGTTGCCATACACAAAGAAAGCATTCCCACTGTTATACGGGCTTAGTGTTGATGTATCGGTATCAAAATATTGGCCAATGCTCAACCAATGTTTCTGATCCTCTGGGCAAATATCTACAGGAGTGGCTGGGTCATCACAACTATGTGCGCGTAAATTGTTTACAACCCCTGTCAGAAACAACTCATCAGGATGCTGGTGGTAACCCTCGCCCCAATTAAAACCTGCCAACCGCAAATACCCCGCCATCAGCAGGACAAGAATAAAAAGAATGTCGTAAATCCAACTACGTTTTTCGCTCATAACACCTCACGTCATTGCGAGGAGGATGCTTTTTCCGACGACACCTGCACTTGCGCCAGGTGCAAGTGAGCAATCTCATATATTGTGATGGAGATTGCTTACCCATTCGGGTACTATGTCGGGCAAAGAGCAAGAACGCCCTCGCAATGACGATTACTCATCAACCATAAAGATCATAAAATCTTTCCCGGGCGTCGTAGAAGTATAGCGGTTCAGCACACCATTCGGGTAGAGTTCTTTAAGAGCTTTCTCAGTTTCAACATCCGCATTCCAAAAGATGAACATCTTCGGTGCAGGCACATCCAACGTCTCGGCAAAGTGATCGGGCCAAATGGCAAAATCACGGTTCGGGATTCCTGCCCACACACCGGGTAAACGCGTATCCACCCAATGCGGGAACGGCACGATCCAGGCCGTATCTGTCTGTCCATATGCCTCACGGAACTGGCTAATCACCTTCCCCATCTCGGATGTATTCCACGCGCCCAATCTAAAATTCGTATCGAATTTGTTAAAGACAATATCAAAATTATTGTAAGCGGATGCGGCGAAGAGTAGCCCCGTTAAAGCATAGGCGACCAAAGCCCGCTTCTTCTCCGCGCCGAAACCTGCCACCAACCCTTCAAGCGCCAGCGCGCTGACAAGGATTGCCGCTATCGCGCCGCCCCCGGCCCGGTTCAAAGCCGGGTTCTCACCGGGGAATGCCAATGAAAGCACCGAAGGCATGATCAACATGGGAATGGATACCAACAGGAACAAGTCACGCCAGTCACGCTGACGGATATAGCGCACGATCAGCAGTACAACTCCCAGCACAAACAGAGCGCCCGTCACTACATCCAATGCGGGGCGGTCTGGCATGGAATTGACCCAGATCTCACCGTCGTTCCAGTTGAACATCAACAAGCCATTATATAAATTCGAAAAGAATATCTGCCAGGCAGGGCCAGGTAATTCAGTTTCCATATCACTCAGACGCGTGAAGGCACGATAGCCAAATACATCAGGGTTTTCCAGCCAATAGCGGAACAAGGGCAGGAACACAAACAGCGAAACCACAACAATGACAACAAACCACCAGACAGCCTGTTGACGAGTCTCTTTTGATTTGGTATGCAGAATAAAAATAACGATGGCAACCAGCACAAGGATCGGCACAATGCGGAAAGGGCTGTACCCATGCAAACCAATACCGAGGAAAATGCCCGAGAGTAGGAAATCGTTTCGGTTGCGAGTGCGCAGGCCTCGGATCAGATAAAGAAGCGTCGGCGCGGCGAAGAGCGCATATAACGGAAAGCGGAGTCCAATCCGCGAGATGACGTTCGGCCAGTAGGCAATCCCGAAAAGAAACAATGCAAAGAGTCCCACGCGCTCATTGCCGAATTCCTTTCCAAGTAAATAAATATATGGGAGCGTGAGAATGCCAAGCAAGGCTGTGCCGAGTTTTAAACTGAAGAAGGAAAGACCCGTGCCGAAAACTTTGGCAACCAGCAATGTCCAGTACATTTGAAAGGCTTCGCGGCCGGTGTTGCGTTCAAAAAAGATGGAGGTTTTGCCCTGTGTAATATCGTACACATCCAATATTTTTTCAGCATGATCACTGAACGGCTCAACGGGCACATCATCCAGTCTATATAGACGGTAAAAGATAGTCAGCCCGAATACTGCCAGCACAAGCAGGTTCCAAATGATTTTCCTGCGTCGCGTTTCAGCATCTGCATCCGATTTGAACTTTGGTGTTTTCAGCCATAACCCATAAACCAAAAAAGCAATGGACAATACCCATAGGATCGTATTAGTGAGTGTAAACAACCCATCGCCAAAATCCGCGAAGGCGATCAACGCGAGAATGATCGAGAGAATCAATGGAACAAGATGGGTTGAAAGATTATCAGGAGTTTGCCATGCCGCAGGCAGAGCGGGCAAATGCCATTCGTCCTTGAAGTACGCCCAAACTGCCGCGCCCGCCGCCATGAAATACAAAGTGAGCGCAAATGCCGCCTGACGATTTGGCGGCTCAATGAATACCTGCGCAGCCAGCGCGAAAACCAATGCCAACAACGAACGCCAGGGGAAATGACTCGCGCGTGATGGCTCTGCGATCTCTTCAACAATCGGTTGTGCAGTTTCAAGCGCAAGGGCCTGGTTGAGTTCCTCGCGCCTTCTTGCATCCCACAACGAGCGGATGAAATTAAAGAACGAAGCCCAATCCTTAGTGACGGACTTATAGAGATCTAGAACTGTCGGTTCGTTTTCGGGGGGAGTGTTTGGTGTTTGTTCCATGTAATTCAAGGTTTTCGGCATCACGAATTATGCAATCCCGCAGCGCAGTGGAGTGGACGGATTACGCAGAACGTGACTCGTGATGCGTAATCCGTAAAAACAATTCTAAGCTATTTCTTCCTCGCTATAACCAAAATACTTTCCCCCCACGTCATCGGCAAAAAGACAAAACCAGTAATGGCTTGCAATCCGCCGAGGGAGCCGAAAAATAATTTTTGCAGCATCGTTGGCATAAAACGGATGTAGGGCACATCCCAGAAGCCATCTGAAAAAACGCGAATAAATTCAAAGCCTGCGTTCTCAATCAGCTTCAACCATTCACCCGGTTCCTTCAATGAAATGTGTGTCGGGTCCTGATAGCCGATCCATCTTTCGCCTTTCCACGGCTTGAGCAGTGAACCCAGATTCGGTGTGGCGAGGATCAGGATGCCATCTTTTTCAGTCACACGTCCGATCTCCTGGATCGCTTTTGCGGGATCGGGCAAATGTTCAACAATATGTTTAATGATGACTACATTGAACGAGCCATCTTCATATGGAAGTTCCTGTGCGGATGCAGTTTGCAAAGATGCTTTCTCGGCAAACTCTTTGGATTGTTTAACTGCCCAGTGATTCAAGTCCATGCCATGCGCTTCAAACGTAGCCGATAGCTGCCCTACCAAATGCCCCATGCCTGACCCCACCTCCAGCAGATGCGCTCCGCGCCTTCCATAGCGCCTTGCCAGCATGGCAAAGAATCGGTTGGACCACCAATACATGCTGTATTTGGCGAAGGTGATGTTTGCATAAGTGTGCGTTGAGAAGTATTTTTCGTCGAAGGACATTGGCGGGGATCGTTATTCGGAATTCGATACTCGGAAAACCCAGTTCCCGAATATCGATTCTCGATTATCGTTTTCGTGCAATATAGAACGTGAAAGTCCCATTACTCACTGGTTCAGGTGAGGCGTATTGTTTTACGAATTTTTCTGTGAGAGCCAGGTTCCATTTTGTGCGTGAGATGATCCATTTGCCTGTTAACACACGCGCTACAACCGATGGAAGGCCAAAATAATGTCCCCATTCTAACACGCGCATAGAGGCGGGCGGAAAGTAATGCCACCAGCGTTCAAGTTTGAATCCTGCACGTTCAAGGCGGTCCTCCCATACATCGGGCTCGTCCGCATGGTGAACACGGGAAATTTTGCGGAACCAATTCTCATAAGGCTTGCCAAGAACTTTGGATATGGAAAGCTCGGTGAAATATCTCGGATTGGGCACGCAGAAATAGAAAGGTGCATCAGGTTTGAGCACACGTGTGGTTTCTTTCAACACCTCATCAATGTGAGGAATGTGCTCCAGCACCGAGTTGCTGAATCCGCTGGCGAAATGATTCGAGGGGAAAGGTGTTTGCGCACCATCAGCCTCCACCAGGGATTTGTATGCGCCGAACTTTTTCGCTTCGTGAATGGGACCATGCCAGGGGTCGAGGCCTACATCCAATTTGTGATCGAAGGTCAACGAAGCAAAGTGACCGTCGCCGCAGCCCACGTCATAGATCGGCTCAGGCATGGAGAGATCTTGGTAATAGGAGGATTCAATTGCGCGCAGAAAGGCTCGGAAGTAAGGCAGGTCACGCAATTGAAGGAAGAGAAAGTCTTTCGACACTTCGACTTTGCTCAGTGCAGGTTTACGGTTTACTATTTTGGATTGATGATTCGGTGTTGCCGATTGATGATTGCTCACTACTTCCTCATCAGTTTGGCAAGTAATTTTTCGTACTCTTGCGCAATGGAATCGGGGTTGTATGCTTTCTTAATGGCATCGGTATCGCCGCGATATTTTTCGGGATCATCTAATACTTTCAAAATTGCGCTGGCCAGGCTTTCGGAATTACCGATCTCAGAGACCTCGCCCATCCCATGCATATTGACAGGCTGGCGCACCCCTGGCAAGGCGGATGGAACACAAGGCACACCGTTCATCATCGCTTCGATCTGCACCAGCCCAAAGGCCTCAGTGGAGTTGAGTGATGGGACGGTTAGTACATCCAGGTTGGGATAGAACGCACCCATTTGAACGGGATTCAGGTTGCCAAGAAATGTCCAATGGCCTTGTTGCTCAAACTCATTGATGCGCGGCATGAGCCTGTCTGAATAAGACTGTTCGCCCATTACGTTTTCATGGGTTCCAGCGAACAGCACTTGTGCATTCGGGTATTTTTTCAGGATAATGGGCAGCGCATCGAGCAATACTTCCACACCTTTTTCAGAGGCGAGGCGCGCCGCCATGCCAATGACAGGTTTACGTTCATCCACACGATGTTTGCGGGAAAAGGCGGAAATAGCTTCAGGCTTTGGAACAGGCAACTCGACGGGAGGCAGGATCGGGGTCAGTTTTGAGGCGTAACTTGAGAGATAGGGAGAGTGATCGGCGTAGTCCTGTGTATAAGTCACGATGTGATTCGCCAGCATCCCTGCCATGTTGTTTTGAAATTTGACAACGAAATTGACAAAGCGGTTGAACGCACCGGGCGGCAAGAGCAGATCGCAATGATAGGTGAGGACAGCGGGCTTGCCAAAAAGCCGCGCACGCAATGCAACTCCGGGCGCATCGAACTGCGGGAGGTGGAGCTGAACGACATCATGCTGCCAGACAAGTTTTGTGGCGACGAGGCCAAAAGTTGGAGCAATCACACCCTTGCTGACTCGCGCCGCAACCGGCACACGAATCACTTTTACGCCGTCCATCATTTCTTCACGCGGAAGAGATGGATCGTACTGGGTGGTCATCACGGTCACTTGATGCCCGCGTTTGGCAAAGACGCGCGCGAGGCGCTCGGCATAGATGGTGAGTCCGCTGGTGTGCGGACGGTAATAGGTAAGTACTGTTAGTATTTTCATAAGGCCTGAAAATTATACACTACGCAAAATGGCCTTTCTCCGCAGGTATGCTCATTACAAAGCCCATAGACAGGCTCTTGGTTAGATGGCAAAGCCTAAACGCGAATGCAGCGAATTGGCGAATTTCACGAATTACTCTGCTTTTATTTATTCGCGCCATTTGTACATTCGTGTAATTCGCGTTAAGCTTTTCCTGATTTTGCAAACGCTATGCCCCGCGAGCGGTTTGGTGCAACTTTGTGGTTTAATAGGGTTAATTATTTTGCAGGAAAAAATCAATTCTCAAAAAAGGAAAAATCATGGCACAGAAAAAGAAGACTCAACCCGTGGAAGCACCGGCACCGGCGGCGATTGCGGCAGCCAACTGGAACTTCATTTTTAAATGGCTCTTTATCATTGGAGGTGTTACAGCAGGTGTGACGAACGTCCTTGCCTTTCAACCTGATCTTTTGATATGGTCTCTGATGGTGATTGGTGTCATCCTGGGTATTTTCTACTTTGATTCAGATGACCTGCTCAACATGGGTTTGTTCTACTTGATTTTTGGCGGGGTCGCCAACTCGATTGGCGGCTTTTATCAGGTTGGGCCATATATTGGCGGCTTCTTCCTGGGTTTCTTCTATTATCTTGGCCCCATAGTTTTGACAATTGCGGTGGTATATTTCGTAAAGAAATATATTCTCAGCAAGTAATTAAGCAAACGATTAAAACATGACTCACCCCGAAATTGATCTTTCGTGGGTGAGTTTGTTTTTAAGACCAAAAGGGACGCGGATTAACACGGAAAACGCGGATTCTTTTTTAATCCGCGTTAATCCGCGCTCATCCGCGCCCCATATTAAATCAGAGTGTTTTCATTTTCTTGCGCGTTTGCTTTGCCTGCTCTTATATTCCCGAACAGTCTGTATCGGGTATGGGATCTCGATCTTCCCCTTTTCAAAGGCTCGTTTGATCCTCGTCAATGCAATATCCTTTGAAGTGACGTGAGAATTGATCGTGGTATCCACCCAGAAGATCACATTCAAGTCGATGGATGAATCACCAAAATTATGAAACAGGACAAGCGACTCGGGTTCGCCAATATAGCCTGAAACTTTTTTTATTTCATCCAGAATAATTTTGCGGACAGTTTCAGTATCTGCATCATAGGATACGCGGATCGGAAGCTCGACACGGCGGAGAGTGGCACGGGTATAGTTGATGATCGGCTGCGAAAGCACATCTCCATTTGGCAGAAAGACAATGCGGCCATCCAGTGTTTTCATCTCGGTGGTACGGAAACTAATTTCAAGCACCGTTCCGTCATACCCCGCAATGCTCACATTATCCCCAGTCCTGAAGGGATGCTGCACAAGCAGGATGATGCCCGAGACAAAATTTTGCATGATGTTCTGGAGCGCAAAACCAACTGTAAAACCGATGATGCCCAAGCCAGTAAGAAAAGCCGTCACATTGAAGAATTTCTGCAAAGCCGCGATCACCCCGAAGGATATAATGGCCCATTTTAGAATTTGAGAGAGGAGATGCGATGCGGTCAACGCCGCGTTCTTCCTCATCAACATGCGGATCAAAAGCTTGCTTAATACACTTGCAAAATAGACACTTATTATAAGGATCAATAAAGCGGCAATAATATCTGGAACGGCTTCTATTAATTGTTCTGCAAGTTGAAAAAGATATTCCTGCATGATCGCTCCATCAAAAGTTAAAACAAACTCTTGTTTTCCTTCACCCAATCGAACAGCTTCTGCACGCCCGCCTCAACGCCGATCTTCGGCTTCCAGCCCAATTCTTTTTCAGCCTTTGTGATATCGGCATAAAACACACGCTGGTCACCAGGGCGCCAATCGCCGCGGGCCACTTCAATCGTACCGCCGATTAATCTTTCAAGCTTGGGGCCAAACTCAGCCCAGACTGACATCACATTCTCAGGGCCGCCGCCCAGGTTATAAACTTTCCCGCGCGCAATATCATTCTTTTCAATCGCGAGGTCGTAGGCGTTCATCAAATCATCCACATGCAGAATATCGCGCACTTGTTTTCCGTCGCCATAAATTGTGATGGGCCGCTCCATGATTGCGGCGATGATAAACCACGCTACCCAACCCTGATCTTCGATCCCAAATTGACGCGGGCCATAAATGCAGGATTGACGAAATACAACTGTCGGCAGCCCATACATGCGCGCATAATCACGCACATATTGATCGCCAGTGCCTTTTGAGCAGCCATACGGAGAATGAAAATTCAATGGTTGTGTCTCAGGGCAACCATTCACCAAATCTTTATAACGCCAGCGCGTCGGTTCCTCGAATAGCTCAACATCGTCCATGCCGCCGTACACTTTATTTGTAGAGGCATAGATCACAATCGGATTTCTGCCCGAAAGCCGTGCAGCTTCCATTACGTTGAATGTTCCTAAAGCATTGGATTCAAAATCATCACGTGGATTGATAACAGAGGTTGTCACTGCGACCTGGCCCGCCAAATGCACGATCACATCCGCGCCCTTGCCTGCTTCTGTTATCCTGTCGGCGTCGCGCACATCCCCAACGATCACGTCGAAAGCCTTTTCGCCAAACTGCCCCTTCAACCATTCGAGGTTGCGCGGCGCACCGGCACGAGACAGGTTATCGTAAATCGTCACCTTTTCGCCGCGCCCCAACAAACGGTGGACATAATTCGAGCCGATAAACCCCGCACCACCGGTGACAAGATATTGTTTCGTCATGGATTGTTTGCCTCTTTGAGATTGTTCAACTGATATTACCAACCGAGCATTTCAAAATGTGCCATCCTGAGCGTAGCGAAGGATCTCGTATCTCGAATATAAGAGACTCTTCGGTCGCGAAGAACGCTCCCTCAGAGAGACACAGGTTTTTAAGTGAATGTCTAGTATCGCCTGATTACAAACATGGGGACGGTGAGTAGCCCGAAAACAAACCCGCCAATGTGTGCCCACCATGCAACTCCGCTCATATCTGCGCCGTGCAGGGCCAGCCAGCCTGAAAATAATTGCGAAACGAACCAAAAGCCGAGAAAGAGAATGGCAGGGATTTCAATGATCGTAAAGATGAAAAAAATAGGGACGAGGCTTGCAACCTTTGCGCCGGGGTAAAGGATCAAATATGCGCCAAGCACACCCGCAATTGCGCCGCTGGCCCCAATCATCGGCTGGGTACTGGAGAGAAGAAGAAATGTCTGCAATAAGGCAGCGGCTGTGCCACTCAATAGATAGAAGAAGAGGTAACGTCCGCCGCCGAGACGGTCTTCAATGTTATCCCCAAAGATGGCAAGGATCCACATGTTGCTCAATATATGGAACCAGCCGCCATGCAGGAACATGCTGGTGAAGATGGTGGGCCATGTTCCTGCCGGGTTGGAGGTCAATTGAGCCGGGACCAGCCCCCAGGTCTGAATGAAGCGAAAGAGTCCCTGTTCACTTAATTTTAATTCGTAATAGAATGCCACCCCGTTTAAGATGATCAACATCCAATTGACGATTGGGAATCTTCGTGAGCGTAGAGTGTCATAGAGGGGGAACATCTAATTTGTTTTCTTCGCTTTTCTCGCTATTTCTAAAGTTCATTAATTGACGATAAACACCCGAAAGGGTCTGGCCTTCACTCATCAGGCCCATGGTCCCAATTACACCGCTATTCAGATAATTATACAAGCGGGCCGTTAGAGCTACTGCCAGAGAGGTGGATTGGTCGCCGGTAAGCAGGGTTAATGCGCCCGCCACCGCACCCTCAAACGTGCCAACCGCACCAGGCAAGGAGGGGATGGCTCCGCCGAACGCGGCCGCGCCCAGAATGAAGAGACCCCAGACCCATTGGGCCTGCGGGAAAAAGGCTAGCATGATCAGGTAATAAGCTACCAGCGCTATTGCCCAGTTAAGAGTCATCCAAAACAAAAAGCGGATGAAGAGCCAGCCGTCGGTAAGAACGCCAAGGCCTTGAAAAAATGATTCGAGGAATCTGCCGCCCAACTTTTGTATGGAAGGCCAGCGTGCGCTAAGCTTATGGAATAAGTCCAGCGCCCATTGATTGTTGCGGGCGAGGATATACATCATCACCAGGCCAAAGAGAACGACCGCGCCGACGATATAGCCGATGCGCTCCGAGCCTTCTGTGCCAACGACATAAGGTAGTGAAAACAAAAATATGGCGGCAGAGAAGGCAAGGTCTACTGTACGCTCAATGAAGATTGTCGGTAGAATCTCGCCGAACTGCATTCCGCCCGATTTTCTACTTAAGAGAAAGGCGCGCCCAAGTTCACCGAGGCGAAAGGGCAAGAAGTTGTTCAGTAAATAGCCTTCGGCGGCGGTGAACAAGACATCTTTATAGGTGGGCCTGTCACGCAATAATGTATGCCAGACTTTGGCACGCACCATCATCCACACAAAGGACAGGACGGCGGAGCCCAGCAGGATACGATAATCTGCCGCGCGGATCGAATTCCACATGGTTTGGAAGTCAACAAAATATAGAATGGCGGCGATGATCGCAATGCTGATCAATGCGCCGGGGAGCCAGCGTTTAATTTCTTTCATTTATTCACCATATGCGTAGGGGCACAGCGAGATGGTTGATGAGTTTGGTAATTCAACACTTCGCTGTGCCCTTACAATATTATTCGTCATCTAGTTTAAGGACGGCCATGAATGCATCTTGTGGAATTTCCACACTACCCACCATCTTCATGCGTTTCTTGCCCTTCTTTTGTTTCTCAAGCAATTTCTTTTTACGCGAGATGTCGCCGCCATAACATTTTGCGAGAACGTCCTTGCGCGTGGCTTTGACGTTCGCGCGCGAAATAATTCGTCCGCCCGAAGAAGCTTGAACGGCGACATCGAATAACTGACGCGGGATCAACTCCTTGAGCTTGGTGATAAGCCGCTGGCCTTTGTGGTAGGCATCCTTCTCATGGACAATGGCCGCCAGCGCATCTACAGGTTCGCCGTTGACGAGGATTTCCAGCTTCTGCAACTTGTCGGCGCGATATTCAAGGAATTGATAATCGAGCGAGGCATAGCCTTTGGTGCGTGACTTCAAGTGATCGAAGAAGTCAATAATAATTTCTGAAAGCGGGATCTCAAAATCAAGCTGAACGCGATGAGGGGCGGGATATTCCTGTTGTTTGAAGATGCCTCGCCGCTTCGTGACCAGATCCATGATGGGGCCATAGTAATCGGTGGGGGTAATGATCTCAATATTCATCCACGGTTCGCGCACTTCCACGATCTTGCTTGGGTCGGGTAGTTCGGCGGGCGAGTCAACCTTCATTACTTCGTCGTCGATCATCAATACTTCATATTCCACCGAGGGAGCAGTGAAGAGCACATCCAGGTCGTATTCACGTTCGATGCGTTCCTGAATAATTTCCATGTGGAACAAGCCAAGGAAACCGGCACGGAAACCAAAGCCCAATGCTTGCGATGTTTCAGGCTGGAATGTCAGTGAAGCATCGTTGAGTTGCAGTTTATCAAGAGACTCGCGCAGACTGCTGTAATCATCTGCTTCAACGGGATAGATGCCCGCAAAGACCATCGGCTTGGGCGTGAAATATCCGGGCAGGGGTTCTGCCGCGGGCGCAGAAGCCAGCGTGATCGTGTCACCGACGCGGCACTCATGCACGGTCTTGAAACCTGTGGCGATGTAACCTACTTCGCCGGAGCCAAGAGTTTCCACAGGCTGCATGCCTGGCACAAAGATACCAATTTCAACGGGGCGCAAATCTAGTTTGGTCGCCAACATGCGCAGCACATCGGTGGATTTGATCTTGCCTTCCATGATGCGCACGTACGCGATCACGCCTTTATACGAATCATAATGCGCGTCAAAGATCAACGCGCGGACGGGTTTGTCGTCCACATCCTTGGGAGGCGGCACACGTTCGACGATGGCCTCAAGGATTTGATCTATGTTGATGCCTTCTTTGGCGGAGACACGAAGAACCGCATCGGGATCGACCCCGAGCAGGGAGCCTACATCTTCAGCCACTTCATCGGGACGGGCCGAGGGGAGGTCAATTTTGTTGATAACAGGAACAATTACCAGGTCGGCATCGAGCGCCTGGTAGAGATTTGCGAGAGTCTGCGCTTCGATCCCCTGAGTCGCATCCACCACCAGCACAGCACCTTCGCAGGCTTTCAACGCACGGCTGACTTCGTAGCCGAAGTCCACATGGCCGGGCGTGTCGATCAAGTTCATCTCATATCTTTGATTGTCTTGCGCGTTGTAAAACATGCGGACCGCGGAAGCCTTGATGGTGACGCCCTTTTCGCGTTCGAGATCCATGCTATCGAGCGCCTGCTCGGTCATATCACGCTCGGATATGGCGCCTGTTAATTGAAGCAGGCGGTCGGCAAGCGTGGATTTGCCATGGTCAACATGGGCGATGATGCAAAAATTGCGGATGTGGTCTGTCATACGGCTTTCTGGAGATAATCTCTTTTGCGTAAAAAATATATTGCATAAATGTCGTGGTATGTTGATATAAAATTTCAACACAGTACCTTGTATGCGGGGCAAAGTATAACCGAGTTTTGAACCGCAAAGGCTTGCATTGAGCCTGTCGAAATGACACGAGAGATCGTCCCGCTGTGCCCCTACGATGCTCCAAAATTAAGAATGAAGACGTTCTCACCTGCGGTGGAGAGTACAATAAAGCAACCCTGATGGGGCAAATCCGTATTTATTTATTGTGCGTATCTGCGCACAAGGAGAAAAAATGTCTGGCTTATCTGTTTTAGTCGTCTTGGCTCTTGTAGTAGGTGGAATTCTGTTTCTCATCCTGCTATCCGGTATTCGGTTCATTCCCAACAACCGTATCGGCATCATTGAGAAACGATTCAGCGGTAAAGGCTCGGTGAAATCTGGCTTTATCGCCATGAACGGCGAGGCAGGTTACCAGCCGCGCATCCTGCGTGGTGGGCTGCACTACTTGATGCCCATCCAGTATGTTGTTCATACCATGCCTTTGGTGACCATTTCCCAGGGCAAGATCGGATACATCTTCGCGCGTGACGGCAAGCAATTGGACCCTGCGCAAGTGCTGGCATCCAATGCCACGGTGACGGATTTTCAGGACGTGGAAGGTTTTCTGAAGAACGGCGGACAGCGCGGTCCGCAGCGCCGTATTTTGCGTGAAGGTACCTACGCCTTCAACCTGGTTCAGTTCATTGTTATCACAGAGGAGCGCATTTACACGTTAGCCCTCAGCAAGGAAGAAGGCGATACCATCCGCAGCATGGCAGAGGTCATTGCGCAGCGCGGCGGCTTCCGCCCTGTGGTGATAAAGGATACCGATGACACGGTCGGTGTAGTCACCATTCATGACGGCCCGTCTCTGCCCCAGGGTGAGATCATCGCTCCCGTGGTTGGCGATGACCCGGCGCAGGCGGATACATACCATAACAAATTCCAGGATGCTGATAACTTTCTGCGCGCCGGCGGCTTGCGCGGACGCCAGTTGCAAGTGCTGGTCGAAGGAACTTATTACGTCAACCGATTGTTCGGCACGATAGAGATGATCCAGAAGACGGTTATCGAGGTTGGTAATGTAGGCGTGGTAGTCTCCTACACGGGTGAAATGGGCGCTGACCTCTCAGGCCAGGATTATCGTCACGGCGAGCTGGCATCCAAAGGCAACCGTGGTATTTGGAGTGAGCCTCTGCTGCCCGGTAAATATGCTTTCAACACCTATGCCGGGAAAGTCATTTCCGTGCCCACGACCAACTTCATCCTCAAATGGATCCGCGCGGATGTTGGCTCTCACAAATTCGACGAGAATCTAACCGAAGTCTCGCTCATCACCAAGGACGCGTTTGAGCCGTCCCTGCCTTTATCAGTCGTTGTCCACATTGACTATCAGAAGGCTCCGCTCGTGATTCAACGGTTTGGTGATATCAAAAAACTGGTGGAACAAACCCTCGACCCGATGGTATCCGCCTACTTCAAGAACGTGGGCCAGACGCGCACACTCATTCAGCTCTTGCAGGAACGCAGCACCATTCAACAACAGTCCAGCCTGGAGATGAAGGAAAAGTTTGAGCATTACAACCTCGAGCTGGAGGAAGTGCTGATCGGTACGCCTTCTTCGCCGGAGAATGATACTCAAATTGAGACGATCCTAAATCAGTTGCGCTCGCGTCAGGTGGCTACCGAACAGGTGGAGACCTATGCCCAGCAGGAGAAAGCATCCGTCAAGGAACGTGAGCTAAAAGAAGCTCAGTCACGCGCTCAAATGCAAACCAAGCTGACCGAAGCCGAGTTGAACATCAACATTCAAACGGACCAGGGTAAGGCTGAGTATCAACGCTCTTTGCAACAGGCTCAGCAAATCCGCGCGCTGGCTGAAGCGGAAGCTGAAAAGATTGCCCGCATCGGTATCGCGCAGGCGCTTGCCACCGAAGAACAGGTCCGTGCTTATGGCGGCCCGCAGTTCCAGGTGACTCAGCAAGTGCTCAACCGCTTCGCTGAAGCCATTCAAACTTCCGGTGTGGATGTGGTTCCCCGTGTGGTCGTTGGCGGCAACAATGGCGAGAAGGGCGGTGGCGCGACATCCAGCAATGTGATGGAAGGCCTGCTGACCATGCTGCTCTCAGAACGTTTCAGCGCCCTGGCGAACGAAGCTTCGCAGACCAAACGTTCCCCTGAAGCCGAGGCTTTGAGGGAACAGGTACGCAAGGATATAGAAAAGAAGAAGTAAATACAAGAATGGGACTGGTCGCATCGACCAGTCCCATTCTTGTACTAAAAGCACAAACGATGCATGCGAAGGTGGGAGTTGATTCTGTTTCGCGAGATATTTATTTGTCCGTGTATTTGCCCTGTTTCACGAAGTTATTTTATCGGTGCTTTTGTAAAGCGGCCAGCAATGCTTTAAAGATTTTAGGCGATTTAGGAGATGGTATGACTAGCTCTGTATCACGAATCAAGTCGTCTAGTAATGAAGGAGGAATTTCTTGTTTTGAAAGAAAATCAGAAAAAATTGCGGTCTCATCTTCGACGACAGAATACAACCATCTCTCTTGAAGCCTATCAAAAACATCTTTTTCGTTATCCGCCTTGGCAAGTGCATATGCTTCTTTTAGATAATTTCGCCCCTTTGCGTTGTGACCATATTTGTATTGCAACAGTCCAAGATTGACTATTATTTGGCGATTGGTTTTGTCCTTTCTTCGCGCCTTCAATAATAAATTTCTTGCCGCATCCAATTCACCTTTAACGAT
Source organism: Candidatus Villigracilis sp. (assembly GCF_057083605.1). Taxonomy (NCBI): domain Bacteria; kingdom Bacillati; phylum Chloroflexota; class Anaerolineae; order Anaerolineales; family Candidatus Villigracilaceae; genus Candidatus Villigracilis; species Candidatus Villigracilis sp. The sequence continues at coordinate 41,409 of NZ_JBXMTI010000028.1, forward strand.
TAGCATATAGCCCAAATCCGTAAGTATCGAAGCAGCTTCCGGAGCCAGTTTTTGTGCTTCTTGAAGCTTAGTATATGATTTATCAAAATCTCCCATGGATGAATAAACAATACTAATATTTTGATGATAATTTGGCTCTTTTGGATTTACAGCAATTGCGTTCTCATATTCTGAAATAGCATCTTTATAGCGCCCCAAATGCCGATATGCAATTCCTAACCCATTGTGGGCGTATTCATTCTTGGGATCTAGTTCAATTGCACGCCTATACTCAGTTACAGCATCCTGATAAAGGCCCATATTCTTTAAGATCCTGGCTTTAGCTGTAATTGCCCAGATATATTTAGGGTCAATTTCCATAGCTTGGTCTAAGTTAGAAATCGCTTCTTCATACCTACCTAAAAGACCTAATATTGAACCTTTCTGCGCAATTGCCCATGCATATTTCGGGCTAAGCACTATGGCTTGATCAATGAAGGAGAGAGCGTCTTCATACCTTCCGATTTGACTTAACGCAACACCTTTACTAGCAATTGCCCATGCATATTTCGGGCTAAGCTCGATTGCACGATCGAATAATGGTATTGCTTCTTTATAGTTGCCCAGTTGGCGTAGGCTTGCACCTTTCTGTGCAATTGCCCACGCATAGCTAGGATTAAGTTCTATTACATCATCAAATAATGATATCGCTTCCTTATAGCTACCCAGTTGGCGCAGGCTTGAACCTTTCTGAGCAATTGCCCACGCATTATTAGGATTAAGTTCTATTGCACGATCAAATAATGGTATTGCTTCTTCATATTTTCCCATTTGGTTTAGGGCAACGCCTTTGCTAGTGATTGACTCGCCAAGGTTGGGATACAAATCAATAGCGCGATCTAGCATAGATATTGCTTCGCCATACTTTCCCATTCTCCTCAACATATCACCCATATTTGCAATTGCCAGAACATTATTAGGATTAAGCTCTATTGCCCGACTAAAAAGAGGCTGGGCTTCTTCATATTTTTCCATTTGGCCCAATGTTGTAGCCTTGCTAGCTAATGCCCAATCATTGTTTTGATCGGTCTCTATCACACGGTCAAGCAATGATATTGCTCCTTCATAATTCCCCATTTGTCTTAACAGTTCAGCTTTGCTTGCAATTATCAAGGAGTTACCAGAGCTAAGCTCAATTGCCCTATCGAACAGAGGTAATGCGTCTTCATATTTACCCATCCGCCGGAAAATGTCAGCCTTAAGACCGATTGCATTGATATGCTCGGAATTTAGTTTAATTACTTCATCACAAAGGCTCAAGGCTTCAACATAGCGATTTAACTCGTATAAGGCTAGGGCTTGATAGAAAAAAGCAAAAGTATCACCTGGCTCTAGCTCTAAAGCTTTCTTAAAAAAAAGTACTGCTTCGTCCTGACGTCCCATCAATCTTAATGTCTCAGCCTTACCTGCTAAAGCTGGCGCAAAATTCTTTCTGAGCTTGATGGCTTTATCAAAATTTTTTATTGCATCATCATAGCGCCGCAATACTCGTAGACTTCGTGCTTTACACCTATATAATTCGGGATTGCGAGAATTAAGCGATAAAGCTTTGTCAAAAAACTCAATTGATTCTTCGTGTTGACCAGAATAATACAAACTTTGCCCCAAGTAATTGTATAGTTCTGGATTATCGTGAACCAGGTTGAGTGCCTGTCTAAGAACTTCAATTGCTTTTCCGTGTTTTCCAAGATTTTGATATGCTAATCCTAGGCTAATATGAGCCGCGGAAGCGATTTCGTTTTTATCTCTTGTGGCATCTTGGGCAACTTTTTCTAGTGTTTCGATTGCTAGGTCATTCTCCCCCTTGTCAAGAAATGTTGACCCAAGAGCAAGTTGAAGTGAAAGTGAGTTCCGATTTCGATTTAATGCAATCTGAAGGACCTCAATTGCCTCGTCGTATTTTTTTACCTTTCTCAATGCCAAACAAAGGTTTAGATATGCATCATCTACTTCATGGTTCGCAGTATTCAACTGTTGTAGCATACACAAATCCTCAGCTAAAAAACATTTATCTGCTTTCGTCTCGACTCGGTTGAGGCCAATTACCTACAGAAATAGGTTTTTCATCATCTCTCGACGACAAGTCTTGTTCATAGATAGATCCTATTGCCTGAATCTTTTGAATTACTTGAAAGAGATTCTCATTTCGAATCATCTCTGCTCTTTCAGCGATTATTGAATGGGCTTGAACAACCTCTTGTGCTATGCTAGTAATGAGTTCTTTATCACCTGTCCTTGAAAGTTCGCGCAATAGATCTAACAAGAGAAGTACTAATGGACTTTCTGTTTGGAAAGCACTCTCATTTAATGCATCGAGTACGCATCTGGCCCATTCTACCTTCCCATACCTGCCTGGTTTTCCGCTAGCAAAACTCATGCTAGCCCTCAAACACAAAATATATTCGTCAATCTGTTTAACTATGGTCTCTATGCGATTACTATCAAAGAACTTTCGCAAATCTTTGAACACATCCAAGGCTTGGTCATATTTGCCGCTTAAATACAATAGACGAGCTCGCTCATGATCTAGGTATGCTTTCACTAGCTGAGATGCTAAAACGCCACCCTCAGCCTGTTCCGCAAGATCTAAATCACTTTCAGCGTTAGAGAGCAATTCATTATTATTAGAGTCTACAGAAACTAGTGCTTGGTCAATTAGTTGTTTTGCTGATTTATAATAGCGGCTACTTGGCACGTCAGTCGAAGATAATGGAGGATAAAAAGCTTCTACACTTTTAGATAATTCAAGTAATTTCTCAGGATCATCAGCTAAGTGATAAATAGAGGAGCGGCCGCCTTTTTTTTTCTGCTTATCTGGATTTGGTGTCGAAATTAAGAACCCATCCTGCCGCATACGTTGAAGCTCTGTACGGATACTTTCGGGATTAAGTCCTGTAACCCTAATAATATCAGCTACTGTAAATTCCTTTAGGAGCAAAGTACTATACCGAACCTTGAATTTTGTTTCGCTCATATAATCCTTGCCTCACAAAATTTATCACCCCTTTGTTTCTTGCTCATTTGAGCAAGTGAAATATACAATATTTTCTTTTTTTTGTCAACTACGGAAATGTAATTTCTTCATCAATTCCTTAATATCAGTCGATTCTCCAACCATTTGCGTCAGTATTTCTCGATTCTTCAAGAATCCACTCTCAAGTGCATTGATAAACTGATTGGGCCAAGATGCGCTTTCCATGTTTTGGGGCTCAAACTCTGCCAGTTGATGGGTAATTTGTAAAAATCGTTCTGGAAGATTTTTACAAATTACCCGTTCAAATTCACCAGCAAACCCAGAAGCTCGCCGAGGAATAGAATTTACTAGTCCACGAAGGCGAGCCTCAAATATTCCTATTTGATCGTCAACAATAATCTGTTTCTTCGCTAACCTTTGCGTTTGAAAGAGAAACGATGATGCTGCATGCAACATCCAACCATCGTTAAAACGTTCATTTCCATAGTCTGTAGAGTAAATATGCGCAGTATACTCATGTAAAAAAAGGAATGGATAAGCTAAATATAGCGAAAAGTTATGAGCAAAATTGAATCTAACTTTAATGTTGGTAGCAGATTGACCTTGATCTGTTTGATATGAATGACAAGCTATAGGGGCCAGTTGAAAGCCAAAAGACTCTGCACAGGCATCTCTCCCGTCAGATGATGTTATATAGTCAACCTCAAGATTACCGATGGTATTAAGACGACTCTGAGTTACCTGACTCACCGAGCCAGAAAAGAAAAGCTGAGCCAGATCACGACCTTGTGAATGAAAACTTTCTAAATCTGCGATGTAATCCCAACTCGATGCTTTTGAAGCAATATTGGTAACTATTTCATCGAATACATTAGCAGCATCATTATTCACATCTTGAATGTCGCGAGTCTCAACGTCTAATCTATCACAAAATCTTTCCCCGGCTTTAGAAATATCATTAACAGTAGAGCGTGAAAAGAAATCATGCATAACCTCATCAAATCGCCTAATACAATCACTCTCAGATAGACGATTGTCACCAATGGTCGCAAGCTTTAAAGCAGGTAAGTGGCTTAGCAATTCTCTGCAAGCCAACATATAAGTGCCAAACTTGGCGGAGACCCCCTCGGGCAATGACATATTTTCCTCCTATTTTCGAGGATGTTTCTTTGGCTTTGAATTAGGTCTTTCTCTAACTGCAAACCGTTTCTTAAGAGCAGGTAGAACTAATGCTTTATAAGTCTCCAAGGCCACCCCTGACAGAAATGTTAATCCAACAACTATCGCCGCATCAATAGGGAATGTCTTCTCCACTTGAATGTCAATTTGGCCGTCAGAAAGTAGGTTATCTTTCCCTGCTGCTTGAAGAGCTTGTTGAATTATCGGCATCAATTCAGCTTTGCTCGAAGCAACAGTATCAGGTGGTATTGGTTCTAATTCTAATTCGATGGTTTCAATAGGTTCAGTCATGGAAATCCCTCCAGATTATGGGTAAGGCCAAATACGATGTATAGATTCTATGACGACAGCAACAGTTTGTCAACTCAAATAGCTATCTCAGTTCGCGTACAGCCTTGCGGATTTCCAATTCCCAATCTGCCAGCCACTAGGCGACACGGATCAACTCCCCCATGACCCGCTCTTTGATATATGGCTTCAAACTGTCGGGGGTCCCCAAGTCTACGCGACAATCAAGTAATTTTTCAAGATAGTCCTGCAAAGCGAACAAGCCAAAATATCCAACAGGACGGTTGAACTCCACAAGCAAATCCACGTCACTGGTGGAAGTGGCCTCATTCCTTGCCACTGAACCAAACAACTGCAAGGATTTCACACCGAATTGTTTCGTCAGTTCGGCGTTTTTTTGTTTCAAGGTTTGGAGAACAACATCCTGTTTCATATCGCTATTATAACGCCCAATCCACAACCTACATCTTTGCCAGCAGTTCCTTTTTCTTTGCCTGGAATTCCGCGTCAGTCAGGATGCCCTGCTTGCGTAATTCGTCCAGCTCGGCGATCTGGGCTGGGATGCTTTCAGCGCGTTGAGCATTAGAACCTGTCCCTTCGTAGCCGAGCTTCTCCTTGGCGTTCAGCATCGCAGTCTTGAATTTGACCGGGTCGCCGATCCGCTTGAAGAGGTTGACCCCGATCTCGCTGGCGGTCAGGATCTCGATATCGCCATAGTCGAAGAGCCTGCCAAAGAAGGATTGCGTCATCTTCACATCGTTGACCTTTTCCAGCGAAGAATCGACCACATCCTTATTAAGGATACCGGAGACCTGGATCACGCGACGGTTGGTGACAACGTACTCGTGGTTCTTCCAGAGCAGGATATCCCGCAGCATGATGGCCAGCGGCACCAGCGCAAGCAGATAGCCGAATGCCACCAGCGGATTGGCCATTGCCATGGCGGATATTGCCACGATCACGATCAGCGTGACAACAATCTCTGCGAAGATCGAGCTGAAGAGTACAAATTTATGCTGGTGTGTGACCAGCAATATACGTTCGTTTTCACCCAGCATCTCCTGGACGTAATCGTTTGCCATAATTTTTCTCCTGTCCTGAACGAGAAAATCAAGATAACAATATTGTACTCTTTTTCAAGATCGGTGGCTTGCTTGTCAAATAAAAAGAGACAGGCATCTTCGCGAAGATGCCTGTCTCTTTTTATTTGACAAGCAAGCCAC